>JAJYAH010000111.1 GCA_021779635.1 Pseudomonadota bacterium
CATGGTCCTACAAGCTCGCCGAGGCCGCCTGATATGATTCGAACCACGAAAACGCTGACCTAGTCGCTCGGGAGCGGACCGGGGAGTAACAAGATTGTCGGGAATCCCGGCACCGGCGGGGTCATCCAGCGGCGCGCGCGTCCGCGACCGAACGATTGCACCTTGCCCGCGGCGCCAAGCTCATCGAGCGCGCGCTGCACGGTGCGCGGGCTGGCGCCAAGCGCAATCGCCAGCGCCGAACTCGACCACGACTCGCCGTCGGCGAGGAAGGCGAGCACCTCCGCATGCTGCTCCTCGACCGATGGCGCCAGCACGACGACCTCACCGGCGCGGCGCGGCGCCAGCGCGAAGCCTCGCTTGGTCGCGCTCACATCCGCCAGCATCCGTAGCTCGGCGCGAAGCCGCCCGATCTCGACCCGCAACCTGGCGCGGTGCGATTCATCGGCGTGCTTTCCCCGGAAGGCTTGCGCGATCAGCGCGTCGCGCGACACGTCGGCGGGCCAGGCTTCAGCCAGTGCGCGGGCAAGCGCGAACAATACCGGACGCGTCGCGAGCGAGACCACCGTGCCGGCGTCACGCACGGCATAACGGCACGCATCCACCACCATCGCCTTCGACGCCAGCAGCGCTTCGACATCCTCGAGCAGGAGAGGGCGCTCCTTGCCGTGGGCGATCAGTCGCGCCGCGGGGGTGTTCAGGACGGAAGATGCGCTTTCCACTTCCGCCGTCAGCACCGGGATATCTGCTTCGCGCGCGGCGCACTCGGCGCGGGCGAGTGCTGCGCGCGCCGCCTGGGTCCGAAGGCGTCGTATCGCGATCCCGGCAACGACCAGTTCGTGGGCAGCCTTCCATGCCGGCGGGAAGGATGCCGGGTCGAATTCGGCGAGTGCCTGCTCGGCCTCATCGAGGCGGCCGATCAGAAGCAGGCGCCGGATGGCGAGGTTCCGGGCATGCGCGGCATTGACGCGGTCGCCATGCGCCTCAAGCGTCGCCCGCGCGCCATCGAGCGCCTTCGCAGGCCAGCCGAGATCCCGCGAGACGAGGGCGATCTCGGCCTCGGCGACAACACATCTCGCGCGGGCCACCGTCTCCCTCGGGCCAAAGGCACGCGCCGCGCGTTGCAGCAGGGCCTTGGCCCGAACGAGGTCGCCGAGTTGCGCCATCGCGATGCCGCGCAGCGCAAGCGCCGGCGCGTCGTCGCGCAAGGCAACGCGCTTCAATGCGCCGAGGGCATCACCTGAGGCGAGTGCGCGCGCCGCGGCGGTGATCAACGAGTCCATTGGAATCCCGTCACACTTGTAACTCTCACCATTCGATCTCCGGTCCTATTCTATCACACGAAGGCAAACCGATGCGGCGTAGCGAGGAGCCAGGGCCATGGTTGACTGGACAGTCCTTTCCCCAATGTTTCTCACAGCCGCCGTCGAGTGGGCTGGCGCCGTTGTGACCGTGCTTGCCGTCGGCCCAGGCCGATCTGCCAAGGGACCCAAAGGAGAAGAACGATGAATACCGGCGCAGGCGTCCGCGACGCGATCTGCCATGAAAGTGGTAATGCAGCCACCCTCGGCGCAGTCGACTGGCTAGGCCTCGCGGCTGCGCCAACCTTCGCCATCATGGCGCTGCTGACGGGCATTTGGGGTGGCGGGCAGATGGCGATGATGTGCTCGGCCGCGCACAATGCATCACCGCTGAGCGGAATGGCCGCGATGTACCTGCTGATGAGCGCCTTCCATTCGGCGCCCTGGCTGAGGCTGATCTCGAGCCGGCGAAGCAGTGCCTTTCGCCCATCAAGTTAAGGCGCAGCGACGCGTCGTTATGGCTTAATGGCGGAACGGTCATTTTGATTCGGAGGCCGTCCGCTTGCGATGATCTTGCCGATCCACGCGAGGTTATTCCGGCGAGAGCGCAGGGGATTTGCCGACTATGGGTGCTAGACGGCCACTGGGGCGGCAGTTCGGATGGCTTTGGGCGGCGTATGCCGCCAGCACGTTCGGCACCGGGCTCGGGTTCGGTGCGTTTCCCCTGATCGCGATCCTGGTACTGCACTCCGGGCCGACCGCGGTGTCGGCGCTGGCGGCGGCGGGGCTGGCGGTGGGGGCGGTGGTGTCGCTGCCGCTCGGCCCTTGGGTCGAGTTCCGTCGCAAGCGGCCGGTGATGATCGCGATGGACCTGATCCGTTTCGCGGCCTTGATCAGCGTCCCCGCCGCGTTCGCGCTCGGCTGGCTCAGCTTTGTTCAGCTCCTGGTGGTTTCGGTCATCGTTGCCGCGGCCAATATCGCCTTTAAGGCGGCGAGCGGCGCATGTCTGAAGGCGCTGGTGCGGCCGGAGGACCTGATCGTCGCCAGTGCACGGTTCGAGTCCACCACCTGGACCGCTACTGCACTTGGACCGCCGCTCGGCGGGGTCGCGATCGGACTGTTTGGCCCGGTGACGACCGTGGTAATCGACGCCGTCAGCTATTTGTTTTCGGCGGCAGCAATCCGCGCGATCGGCGGCAGCGAGCCGCATCCGGTGCGAACCGATGCACCGCGGTTGCGCGCCGGCGACCTGCTCGAAGGCTGGCGGACCATCCTGACCAATCCGGCACTGCGCCCGCTGTTCTTCAACACGATTCTGGTCAACGGCCTGATCATGGCGACCGCGCCGGTAATCGCCCTGCTCATGCTCGGCCGTCTCGGCTTCACACCGTGGCAATACGGCCTTGCCTTCGGAGCGCCTTGCGTCGGCGGCCTGATCGGCTCGCGGCTGGCGCGGCCGTTGGTTGCGCGGTTCGGACAGCACAAGGTCGTGCTCGCCGCCGGCGCGTTGCGCGCGTGCTGGCCGCTCGGTTTGGCCTTCATTCAGCCCGGCGCCATCGGGATCGTCCTAGTCATCGCCGTTCAGTTTGGCCTCGTCACCTCCATAGGCGTGTTCAACCCGGTGTTCGTCAGCTATCGGCTCGAGCAGATCGGGATGGACCGCGTCGCTCGCACGCTGTCCGCATGGTCGATCACCAGCAATGCCACCATTGCGGCCCTGACCGCGCTGTGGGGCCTGCTCGCCGGCATCACCAGCCCGCGCATAGCGATCGCGATCGCCGGCGTGTGGCTGCTGGCCACGCCGCTGCTGTTGCCGCGACGCGACCCCGCATCATCGCGGGAGCGGGAGCCGGCCGAAAGCCTCATCTCGAACGCGGCGATCTGATCGATGCGTGTGCCTGCTATTTCGTTCGCAATGCATCGAGCAGGGTCCGGAACGCGCGCGCATATTCCGTTCCGGTCTCGTGCAGGTCGCCACCGGCAGAGCAGGCGACGGCCGCTTCGGTCACCGCGCCGATCAGCAAGCGCGACAGCGGCTCTACCGCTTGCCGCGCGATCAAGCCATCATCCATCGCCCGGGCGATTGCGCGAGGGAATCCGCCGCCGAAATGCCGGGCATCGATTTCTCGCCAGCGTTCCCAGCCCAGAACGGCCGGCCCATCGCGAAGAATAATCTGGCCGGTTGCGTCTTTCGCACAGGCGGCGAAATAGGCCTGGGTTCCCGCGGCCATCGCGGCGAGCGCATCGTTTTCGGAACGCGCTGCCCGGTCGACTTCGCCGACGAGATCCTGCGAGACTTCGTCGAAGACGGCTTCGAACAATGCCTCCTTGGTTTCGAAATGGTGGTAGACAGCGCCCTTGGCGACGTGTGCCGCGGTTGCGACATTGTCCATCGTCGTGCCTGCGAAACCGCGTTCGCCGAACAGGCGTTTCGCCGCCTTGACGATTGCGGCCCGGGTCGCCTCGCGCCGCTCGGATTGTGTTGCCATGCCGCCATTCTAGCCGACCCGCGCGTATTCGCAATTGACTTGCCGACCGACAGTCGGTAAATACCGACCATTGGTCGGTATAGGAGCCAGCGATGCCACGCTTTCAACCCTTCATGCTTTTGCCGATACGGTCGAATCGAACGACCATGTCGGCGCCATCGAGAAGTTTTATGCGCCCGATGCGATAACCCGCGAAAACGACCAGCCGCCCATCGTGGGTCGCGATGTGCTGGCCGAGAAGGAGCGCCGGGTCCTGGCGTCGGTCGCAAGCGTCAAGACCACCCGACTGGGGCCGCCATTGCTCGATGGCGACCACTCGGCCATCCGATGGCGGTTCGAGTTTACCGCAAAGGATGGATCGAAGCGCGTGATGGAGGAGGTGGCGTGGCAGACTTGGCGCGGCGAGAAATTGATCGAAGAACAATTTTTCTTCGATCCCGGGATGATGAAGAAAGCGTCCCACGACGCCGCGGCGAGCGGGTAGGCGGATGATGTCGTCCCAAATAGCATCTCAAGCGTTACCACGAACAGCGTTGATCGCCGTTACGGCTGGAATAGTGGCAGGCGCGACCAATCTTGTGGCCGCGGCGCTCATCTTCGGGGGCACCCCGATGCAGGGCTTCCAGATGATCGCGTCCGGACTGCTGGGTGAACGGGCCTTCAGCGGAGGGATCACGGCCGCCACGCTTGGCGCATTGCTGCACTTTGCGATATCGATCGCCGCCGCGGCGTTCTATCTCTGGGCCGCCTTCCGTCATCGTGCACTGATCAGGCACTGGCTGGTCGGTGGTGTGTTGTTCGGCGTTCTGGCCTATCTGGTGATGAATTTGATTGTCGTGCCGCTCTCCAATGCTGCCAATCCGGACTTTTCGCCGGGCATGATCGTCAAAGAGCTTCTGGCTCATACCGTCCTGTTCGGTGTCCCGATCGCGGGTATCGTTAGAGCGGTTGCAGGGAACGAGCAGGATCGGCCGTTCGGGGAAAAACGAGCCCAAGAACGGTAGGCGGAAAAGACCGCGTGATCGAAGTCAGCGTGGCGCCCGCGTTTTCCGCGATCCGCGACGGCTACCTCACGCGCGGCGATCATCGGCGCACCGTCACCAAGCTGGTTGCCGCGTGCGGGCCACCGTACCAGAAGCGCCAACCGAGACGCCGGCGTTCGGCGGTCGTGCCACGCTGGGCTGCAAGGAATTGCCGGTAATTCGCCGTATACAGGATGTCAGCGATCAGCGCGGTGCCGCCCGGTTTGAGCACCCGCCATATTTCCGAGAGCGCCTGCTCGCGGCCCTTCTCGTCACGGATGTTGTGGATCGCAAGGCTGCTTGTCACGACGTCGAAGCTTGCATCGGGAAATGGGAGCTTTCGCATGTCCCCGGTATGCAATTCGACGCGCTCCCGGACCCCTTCGAGTTCCGCGTTCCGTTGTGTTACGCGTTCGCCAACGCCGTGAGCGAAAATCCGCGAAGAAAAAATCGAAGGGGAGTTGAGCGGAGCTTCCGACGACACTTAGGCAGTGCGGGAACTGCCTGTCGAGCCCATTCTCGTAAACGTGCGGGACTTCGTTCTTGTCCACAGCATGATAGGTCAGCAGAAACACATCGAGTTGGCGCGGTGGCCGTCGCGGGATTAGCCTGACACGCAAATCCACATGAGGGCCAGGCTTTGACGATCACCATCTACGGCATCAAGAACTGCGACACCATGAAGAAGGCGCGCGGCTGGCTCGACAGCCACGGCGTGGCTTACAGCTTTCATGACTACAAGACCGAAGGTATCGCGAAGGACAAGCTCAAGACCTGGTGCGATGAACTTGGCTGGGAAACCCTGCTCAATCGTGCCGGCACCACATTCCGCAAATTGCCCGACGCCGACAAGGAAGGCCTGAACGAGCGCAAGGCCACAGCCTTGATGCTGGCGCAGCCCTCCATGATCAAACGGCCCGTGCTTGAGTTCGGCGGCAAATTGCTGGTCGGGTTCAAGCCGGAAACCTATGCGAAGGAAGTCACCCCCTCGGGCCGCGCGCGAAAGGGCTAGTCAAGTCCGACTAGCTAAGTTCGATGACATCGTCGGATGTACGGCGTCCGCCGGGAACATGGACGAAATCGAGATCGATGACCGTATTGACGACGCTGACGGGCGTGGCCTTGGCCTTGATACCCATCAGGTTGTTGATCTTGAAATTGCCCTCGATGCTGATGGACTTATAGGAGCCGACGATCTGTTCGACGGCATCGGCACTTCCGAACGGCAGCAGCAATCGCTCATAGGACACATCCTTGCCGTCCGGATCCTGCACCATCGACACCGAATAAGTGGGCCGCTTTCGCATCAGGCAAACACGATAGGGGGCGACGACGCGGGCATATCGTTCCGGTCCGATGGCGTCGTCGAGATAGCGGTTGGTTCTCTTGTCGGGATCGACGTATTCGTTGCCGTAGGTCGCGGTCAGCCTCGTGCCTTCATGGGTGATCAGGAATCGCGCGTTGTCGCCTCCGCCGGCGACGTCGAAGCTCATCAGGTCCGCGTGTTCGTCCGCGATGCCGTCGGGTCGATAATCCCCAAGCGCGGGCAGGGTCCGCAGTTTGCCACGGGCGCGCAGCCACGCGTTGAGCAGATCGCGCTGCTTGATGGATCGGATCACCGAGGGATCGGCGCTCTCGAATTTCATTCGCTAGCCGAATTCGATCACGTCGCCGGCCGGAATGCGGCCGGGCGCGCGGTGGAAAAGGTCGCGATCGATGACGGCGCGAAGCTTTGCGGTCGGCAGGGTATCATTTGCCCGCATCAGATTCCTGATCTCAAAGCCGCCGTCTTCGCTGATGGTCTTTAGCGATGCGATCACATGGGTGACACCGCCGCCATCCGAAAACGGCAGCAGCAGCCGCTCATATGCGACGATTCGACCGTAGATGTCATCGATATTGGAGATGGTGTAGACGGGAAGGCCACGCTGCACGGCTTCATAATAGACCGGCATCACAATCGGCGCGAGCTTGGCTCCGACATATTCGTCGAGATAGCGGCCCTTGCCGGTGTTGCCATAGGCGCTCGACATGCGCGTGCCATCGCTCTGGATCGTCAGGCGCGGAGGCACTTGGGTGGAATCGACCGTATAATACACGAGATCCGGCAATTCGTCGGCGAGCCGGGAGGGCTGGTATTCCTCGATGCACGGCATCAGCCGTTCGCGGGCGTAAAGCCGCAACCAGGTATTCAACAGATCCCGTTGCTTGATCGATTTGACGATCGTGGGGTTGGCGCTCTGGAATTCCAAGGCTGCAATCCGATCCCGATGCAAAACAGCCTAGCATCGGCCTCAGGCGCAAATTTTTGGTGAAAACGCCAGATTGCGTCGAAACAACGTTAACGGCTGCTTTCCGGACGGCGCGGCGGGGCGCCCGCAGGATCGGGCAAACCGGCTAATCGGGCCCTCACGCAATTCGACTATTGGCGAATCCGCAACGTGTTCGCTCTGCCCTATGCCCAGCTTTCCGCCTTGCCTAAACCATGCCGTTGACGGCATATTCCCGGCCGGAGGCGGCCGGCCGGGGACGGGACTTCCCAAAGGCGTCTGGGAAAACCTGCCAGGTTGGAAGAAATTTGGCTACGCGCGACAGCACTCGCGGCGATGGCTAATGGGGGAAATTTGATTGGCCGATGAGTTCATTCTCGAAACCCACGGATTGACCAAGGAATTCGCGGGATTCTACGCCGTTCGCGATGTCGATCTCCGGGTCCGCCGTGGAAGCATTCACGCGTTGATCGGGCCGAACGGCGCCGGCAAAACGACATGCTTCAATCTGTTGACCAAGTTCCTGAAGCCGTCGGCAGGCCAGATCCTTTATAAGGGCCAGGACATTACCGCGATGGCGCCGGCCGACGTGGCGCGCCTCGGCCTGGTGCGCTCGTTCCAGATCTCGGCCGTGTTCCCGCATCTGACCGCGCTGGAAAATGTCAGGGTGGCGCTGCAGCGCCAGCACGGCCACTCGTTCGATTTCTGGCGTTCCAAAACCGTGCTCGACCGCTTCAATAGCCGCGCCCATGAGTTGCTCGACGACGTCGGCCTAAGCGAGTTTGCAACCACGGCGGCGGTCGAGATGCCCTATGGGCGCAAGCGCGCCCTTGAAATCGCGACCACGCTGGCGCTCGATCCGGAAATGATGCTGCTCGACGAGCCGATGGCCGGCATGGGACATGAAGACATCGACAAGATCGCGGCGCTGATCAAGCGCATCTCCGCGAAATACACCATCCTGATGGTCGAACACAATCTGAGCGTGGTGGCGAACCTTTCCGACATCATCACCGTGCTGACGCGCGGTCACGTGCTGGCGGAAGGCAACTACGCCGATTTGTCCAAGGACGAGCGCGTCAAGGAAGCCTATCTGGGGGCAGGTCATGGCTGATTTGAAAACGCCTGAAGCCGCCGCGACCAGGCCCGTGCCAGCGACCGGTGCCGGCAAACCGGTGCTCTCGGTCCAGAATCTTCAGGCCTGGTACGGCGAGTCCCACATCCTCCACGGCGTCGATTTCAACGTGAATGCCGGCGAGGTGGTCACGCTGCTCGGCCGCAACGGCGCCGGCAAGACGACGACGCTGAAATCGGTGATGGGGATCATCGGCAAGCGCACCGGTTCGGTGCGCTTCAATGACCAGGAAATCATCCGGGCGTCGTCGGACAAGATCGCCCGCCAGGGCATCGCGATTTGTCCGGAGGAACGCGGGATTTTCGCCAGCCTCGACGTCCGCGAGAATCTGCTGTTGCCGCCGATCGTGCGCAGCGGCGGGTTGTCGCTCGACCAGATCTTCGACCTGTTTCCCAATCTCAAGGAACGGCTCAACAGCCAGGGCACCAAATTGTCGGGTGGCGAACAGCAGATGCTGGCGATCGCGCGAATCCTGCGCACCGGCGCGCGATTCCTGATGCTGGACGAGCCGACCGAGGGTCTCGCGCCGGTCATCATCCAGCAAATCGGTCACACCATCGCACGGCTCAAATCGGAGGGCTTTACCATCCTTTTGGTCGAACAGAATTTCCGATTTGCGGCAACGGTCGCCGATCGCTTTTTCATCGTCGAACACGGCAAGATCATCGACGGTTTTGCGAGCGCGGAGCTGCAAGCCAATATGACGAAGCTTCACACCTATCTCGGCGTCTGAAAGCAACGAGAAAAAGAATAAGAGGAGGCCACTATGAAGAACAAGATTGCGGCGCTGCTACTCGGAACGGCCGTGGCGCTTGCCACCGGGAACCTTGCTGTCGCGCAGGACAAGACCGTCAAGATCGGATCGTTGAGCGATCAATCCGGCCTTTACGCCGACCTCGGTGGTCCCGGCTCGACGCTGGCCGCCCAGATGGCGGTCGAGGATTCCGGCATGACGGCCAAGGGATGGAAGATCGACATTATTTCCGGCGATCATCTCAATAAGCCCGACGTCGGCGTGAACATCGCGCGCCAATGGTTCGACGTCGACAAGGTCGATGTCATCGTCGACATTCCGAACTCCGGCGTCGCGCTGGCAGTCAGCAATATGGTGAAGGAGAAAAACGGGATCCTGCTCGATTCAGGTGCGGGAAGCTCGGATTTGACCAACGCGCAATGCACCCCAAACACCATCCACTGGGCCTACGACACCTACACGCTGGCTCACGGCACCGGCACGGCGCTGGCGAAGGCAGGCGGCGACAGCTGGTTCTTTCTCACGGCCGACTATGCCTTCGGCGCCGCTCTCGAGCGTGACACCACTGCGGCCGTGAAGGCTGCGGGCGGCAAGGTCCTCGGCGGCGTCAAGCATCCGCTCGGCACGTCGGACTTCTCCTCCTTCCTGCTGCAGGCGCAGGCCTCGAAGGCGAAGATCATCGGTCTTGCCAACGCCGGTGCCGATACCACCAACGCGATCAAGCAGGCCGCTGAATTCGGCATTGTCGCTGGAGGCCAGAAGCTCGCGGCGTTGCTGCTGTTCATTACCGACGTTCACTCGCTCGGTCTCAACACCGCGCAGGGCCTCAATTTCACCGAAACGTTCTACTGGGACATGAACGACCAGACCCGGGCGTTCTCGAAGCGCTTTCAGGACCGCATGAAGAATCACAACATGCCGACCATGGTGCATGCCGGGGTCTATGCGAGCCTGCTGCATTACTTCAAGGCGCTGGAAGCGCTTGGGGGTAATCCGCACGATGGCGCCAAGGTCGTCGCCAAGATGAAGGAATTGCCGACCGACGACCCGCTGTTCGGGAAGGGCAGCATCGAGCCGAACGGTCGCACGATTCATCCGGCTTATCTTTTCGAGGTCAAAAAGCCTTCCGAGTCCAAAGGTCCCTGGGACTACTACAAGCTCGTTGCCGCCATTCCTGCGGGCGAAGCCTTTACGCCGCTGGACAAGAGCACTTGTCCGCTGTTGAAAAAGTAACCCCGAGCTTCGGCGACATTGCGCCGCCGAAGCCTTCGTTTTGAGTCGTTGAGCGCGAGACAAAATCATGCAGGCCCTTTACGCCCAACTGCTGGTCGGATTGATCAACGGCTCGTTCTACGCGCTGCTCAGTCTCGGCCTGGCCGTGATCTTCGGGATGCTCAACATCATCAACTTCGCCCATGGCGCGCTCTACATGATGGGCGCGTTCTGCGCCTATTTCCTGCTCAACGTGGCCAATATCGGCTATTGGCCGGCGCTGATCCTTGCCCCCGTCGCCGTCGGAATATTTGGCATGATCCTGGAGCGGACGATGCTGCAATGGCTGTCCGGCCTCGATCATCTCTACGGGCTGTTGCTGACGTTCGGGCTGGCGCTGATCATTCAGGGCGTCTTTCAGAATTATTTTGGCTCGTCCGGTCTGCCCTATTCGATCCCCGATGAACTCAAGGGCGGCATGAATTTGGGATTCATGTACCTGCCGGTCTATCGCGGCTGGGTGGTCGTCTTCTCTCTCGTGGTGTGCCTGCTCACCTGGTATCTGATCGAGCGGACTCGGCTCGGCGCCAATCTGCGCGCCGCTACTGAGAATCCGACGCTGGTGCGCGCCTTCGGCATCAACGTGCCCCGGATGATCACGCTGACATATGGCCTCGGCGTCGGCCTCGCCGCGTTGGCCGGGGTGTTGTCGGCGCCGATCAATCAGGTGCGGCCGCTTATGGGCGCCGATCTGATCATCGTCGTGTTTGCGGTGGTGGTGATCGGCGGGATGGGATCGATCATGGGATCGATCATCACCGGTTTCGCGCTCGGCGTGATCGAGGGCATGACCAAGTACTTTTATCCGGAAGCCTCCAACACCGTGGTCTTTGTCCTCATGGTGCTGGTGTTGCTGGTGAAGCCTTCGGGACTGACGGGGCGGGCGACCTGACATGACAGTCACCACCGACGATACGTTGCCGACGAACCCGCGCGCCATCCGCGATGAGATGATCGCGTTCGGCGTCATGACGGCGCTGCTGTTGATCGTGCCTCTGACCGGCGTCTACCCATTCTTTGTGATGCAGGCGCTGTGTTTTGCGCTGCTGGCCTGCGCTTTCAACCTCTTGATCGGCTATGGCGGGCTGCTGTCGTTCGGCCACGCGATGTTTCTGGGGACCGCGGGCTACGTCACCGCCCACGCCCTGAAGGTCTGGGGCGTCACGCCGGAGCTTGGAATTCTGATCGGCACCGCTGCGGCCGCCGCACTTGGCGTTATCACCGGCCTCGTCGCGATCAGGCGGCAAGGCATCTATTTTGCGATGATTACCCTCGCGCTGTCGCAGCTACTGTATTTCATCTATCTGCAGACGCCGTTCACCCATGGCGAAGACGGCATCCAGGGTATTCCGCAGGGACATCTGTTCGGGATTTTCAATCTTGAGAACCCGACGGTGCTTTATTACGTCATCCTCGCCGGGTTCCTGCTCGGTTTCCTGCTGATTTTCCGTACCATCAATTCCCCGTTCGGCGAGGTCCTGAAGTCGATCCGGGAAAACGAGCAGCGGGCGATCTCGCTCGGCTACAAGACCGACCAATACAAGCTGCTCGCCTATATTCTGTCCGGAACGCTGGCCGGCTTTGCCGGCGCGTTGAAGGTGTTCGTTGCGCAAAACGCCTCGTTGACCGATGTGCATTGGAGCATGTCGGGCGAGATCGTGCTGATGACGCTGGTTGGCGGCCTCGGCACCGTATTCGGCCCGGTGGTGGGCGCCTTCGTGATCATCGCCATGCAGCAATATCTGGCCGGGTTCGGGCAATGGGTGACCGTGATCCAGGGCGTGATCTTCGTGGTCTGCGTGCTGACCTTCCGCCGTGGCGTGATCGGCGAGATCGCGCATTTCTTCCGACGATCGCTGTAGCCGGACCGACTTCGCGACATTTCCACGACCGATAAAGCGGTGGATGACCGGGTTCCCCGGGCTGCTTGCTACGCTTTCCCGGCAAAATGGTTTATGACAGCCACGTGACAGCTGGCTCAAGCCGGCCATTTTCGCAAACGATGGACATATCATGCTGGGCTGGTTTCGCGGCTTTCTCCCAAGGGAGGAACGGTTTTTCGATCTGTTCGCCCGGCATTCCCAAACCGTCGTGCAAGGCGCGTTGGCGCTGCGGGACATGCTGCAAGGCGGCGACGAGACCCCGGTATTCTGTCAGCGCGTCAATCAGTTCGAAAATGACGCCGACAATATCACCCGCGAGGTGCTGACCGCGGTGCGCAGAACGTTCATCACGCCGTTCGACCGCGGCGACATCAAGAACCTGATCACCTCGATGGACGACGCCATCGACCAGATGCAGCAGACCGCCAAGGCGGTCATTCTGTTCGAGGTCCGCACCTTCGAGCCGCCGATGCGCGAAATGGGTACGCTATTGGTCGAATGCGCAAATCTCGTCGGCCGCGCGCTGCCGCTGTTGAAATCGATCGGCCAGAATGTCTCGATGCTGACCGCGATTACCGAGGAAGTGACCAAACTGGAAGGGCGCGTCGACGATCTTCACGACATCGGCCTGAAGGAGCTTTTCCTCAAGCATCGAGACGCCAACGCGATGGATTTCATCGTCGGCGCGGAAATCTACGATCATCTCGAGAAAGTCGCCGACCGATTCGATGACGTCGCCAACGAGATCAACAGCATCGTGATCGAACAGGTATAGGGCAGGGCCGCGCAGTGGATGCCACGCTTGGTCTTCCGGTTCTGGTCGG
>JAJYAH010000874.1 GCA_021779635.1 Pseudomonadota bacterium
CGAGAAATCCGCCAATGAAAACGGCAAGGACAAGTCCGAGGTGCTGTACCGCGGCATCGCCGCGCGCGCCTTCGAGCGGGCGTTCCAGCTTGCCGATTTCGTGCTGGTGAAGAACGCTTCGCTTGAGAACGGCCTGCTTCATGTCGATCTCGTTCGCGAGATCCCCGAGGCCAAGAAGCCCCGCAGCATTCCGATCACGACCCCCAACGCGGACGCTCCGCAGGTCGTCGACGGCTCGGCCGCGAAGGCCGCCGCCTAACGCGATTCTTTCGCGCCAGCCGATGAATGTGAAAACGCCCCGGGAGACCGGGGCGTTTTTTTACGGCCTCGCCCCTTGCGGGAAAGGCAAGGGAGAGAATACAGGGGCCGATTGAACTACTCCAGCCCCTGCACCTTCGGCATTTCCTGCGTCGGCTGGATCGGCGTCGCGGCGGGCTTAGCTTCGGCAGGCGCCGGCGCGGCAGCCTGCGGGGTTGTTTCCGCCTCGGCCGGCTTCACCTGCACCGCCGCGGATTGCTGCGTCGGCTGAGATGGCTGCGCCGCCTCGGATGGCTGCGCCGGCTCGGGAGCGGGTTTGGCTGCGAGGGTCTTCGGCTCGCCGGCGCGCAGCGGCGCCGCCTTCGGGATCGGCACCGAAGGCGTGCGGCTTGCCACTCTCGGGATCGAAGCCGGTGGCCGCGGACCGCCTCGGACATTGCTGACCGGCGGCAGCGGCCCAACCGGGCCATATTGTTGTGTCAGCTCGCCGTTGACATTGTCGCCCATCCGGTCCGCCCGCACGAGGCGGACGATCCGCCCGTCGCGGGCGTCGATCACCAGCCAGCCGTCGGCCCCACCGCGATCGATCACGGCGATGGTATAGAACATACCGCGCGGCTGCGGGATCCCGAGCGGCGAAAACCCGTTCTCGCGGACCACCGTGTAGACCTCCCGTACCGGCAGCAATGTCGGCCCGTGGCGCCGCGGGGCTTCCTCCGGCGGCATCGCCGCATAGGGGCCATCGATGTCGGACACGGCCGCGTATGGCGACCGGCCAACATCATATGGCGCCAACATCTGAGCATTCGCGGCTCCGGCCGCCAGAACCAGCCCGGCCGACATTACCCATCCTGAAAACAGCTTCATCGCCCGTCGCTCCTGTAACGCCCCGAATGCCCCGAGCGTTTTCGCCCTTTGGTCAGGACAGCAACCTCGTCGCCGAATCCGGCGGTCCTTGGGCCGGATCGCGGCGCGTTTGCTTCAAATCCGGGGCGGTCCGACCGTCGCCCTGGTCGACATGCAACCGGCGACTCTCGCGCGCTTGTATGATAGAAAAAAATTTGGCATGGTCGGAGTTAGGACAGCATCACTGTCTCAATTGTGGGGCAAACCCGGCACAGGGATTGCAACGAAAGTTGGGCGCTCAGGCGCCCGGAAGTAAAAGGCAAGGCCGTTCCTCAGGGACGTTGAACGCCCAGGCCTGAATTCTGAAATTGCGGCTCGCGAAGGACGAGCGGTGGCCCGGTGGGTGCCGCAAACGCCCAAGTTGCGCCGACGACGGTGAGGCCCTTCGGCTTATTGAGAGGACTGAGATGAGCGGGTCGGAGTTCGAGCGCGAAAACAGCGTGACGGATGCGCTTTCGGCGGCCGCGGCCTCGAAACCGGCGGAAGCCGATGCCGGGCGCGAGCATGACTGGCGGCCGCCGGCCGAGGGTCTCTACGATCCCGGCCTGGAAAAGGATTCCTGCGGCGTCGGCTTCATCGCCAACTTCAAGGGCAAGAAATCGCACCAGATCGTCTCCGACGCGCTCAGCATTCTCTGCAATCTCGAACACCGCGGCGCGGTCGGCGCCGATCCGCGCGCCGGCGACGGCGCCGGCATCCTGGTGCAGATTCCGCACGCCTTCTTCGAGCGCAAGGCCGCCGAGATCGGCTTCCAGTTGCCAAAGCCCGGCGACTACGCGGTCGGCGCGCTGTTCATGCCGCGGGAGACCGCGTGGCGCAACGTCATCAAGAGCATCATTGCCGACCAGATCAGGGACGAGCAGCTGATGCTGCTCGGCTGGCGTGACGTGCCGTCAGACAATTCCTCGCTCGGCGAAACCGTCAAGCCGACCGAGCCCGCCCACATGCAGGTGTTCATCGGCCGCGGCGACCACATCAAGACCGACGAGCAATTCGAGCGCCGGCTTTACATCCTGCGCAAGTCGATTTCGCAGGCGATCTACCAGCGCCGCGACCGCGGCCTCGCCGGCTACTATCCGGTGTCGCTGTCGTGCCGCACCGTGGTCTACAAGGGCATGTTCCTCGCCGATCAGCTCGGCAAATACTATCCCGACCTCAGCGAGCCGGATTTCGAGAGCGCGCTGGCGCTGGTGCATCAGCGCTTCTCGACCAACACCTTCCCGACCTGGTCGCTGGCGCATCCGTATCGCATGATCGCGCATAATGGCGAGATCAATACGCTGCGCGGCAACGTCAACTGGATGGCGGCGCGGCAGGCCTCGGTGCATTCGGAGCTGTACGGCAAGGACATCAGCCGGCTATGGCCGATCTCCTATGAAGGCCAGTCTGACACCGCGTGCTTCGACAACGGCCTCGAATTCCTGGTGCAGGGCGGCTACACGCTGCCGCACGCCGTCATGATGATGATTCCGGAAGCCTGGGCCGGCAATCCGCTGATGGATGAGCAGCGCCGCTCGTTCTACGAATATCACGCCGCGATCATGGAGCCGTGGGACGGCCCCGCCGCGATCGCTTTCACCGACGGCCGCCAGATCGGCGCCACGCTCGACCGCAACGGGCTGCGCCCGGCGCGCTATCTCGTCACCAGCGACGACCGCATCGTGATGGCATCCGAGATGGGCGTGCTGAAGATCCCCGAGGATCAGATCGTCACCAAGTGGCGGCTGCAACCCGGCAAGATGCTGCTGGTCGATCTCGAACAGGGCCGCCTCATTCCGGACGACGAGATCAAGGCGCAGCTGGCCAAGAGCCATCCCTATCGCCAGTGGCTCGATCGCACCCAGATCGTGCTTGAGGAGTTGCCCGACGCCCCGACCAAGGGCATGCGGTCGAACCTGCCGCTGCT
>JAJYAH010000875.1 GCA_021779635.1 Pseudomonadota bacterium
AGTCGAATTGACCATCTTGCTTCGTGTTCCGAACAGCAGACCATGCCGTAGCCGGTAATGACAGTGCAAGGGCAACGTCGCGGCACCAATAATGGCTGCTTTGCACGCAATCGTGCCGGGTTTTAATCCCGGGCGGGCGATCGGCAGCGACGGATTGGCCAGGCCATCGACACAATGTACGAGCCGTTCCTGGATCACGCGTCGTCCCACGATGACCACGCGTTCAAATTCGACCTCGCTGGCTGGGCTGTCCGCGGAACCCGTGTCATTGGCCGGCCATGCAGACGAGGCTTTGCCGCTTGAGGTTGACCCTGTTGCACGATTTCGTCCCTGGAGGCCTGTTCCAGCCGTTGCATGGGGCTGAGAATCACTTTCTCGTTACAGTCTTTGAGCGGTCGTGGACGCGCTGTCTTGCCCGGTGACGGCTTGGTTCATCGTCAATCCTTCCGGCCCGAGACGTCATCTCCACAGTTAGCCAACGACGCTAGTCGGGAGTTCGCGCGGGGTCAATTAATAATTCACTATGAGATATTAATTAATTGGCGGCGGGGGGTCGTGCTGGTAGCGATCCGGCCGACCTTGCCCGTCGCGACATCGAAGGAGTATCCGTTCGGATGAGGTTCGCAACGGTCCTTAGCCGAAAAGCGGAGTATCGGCGGATCGATCGACGCAGTAGGAGATCGATCCGGTTTCAACCTTCGCTCAGGGACCTTTTCTGTCATGACCAACGACGAAATCCTGGAAGGGCTGACCGACGTTTTTAGAGATGTGTTCGAAGACGCTACGATCGTCTTGACGCGGGAGACTACGTCAGACGACATCGCCCTGTGGGATTCCATGTCGCAGGTCACGCTCGTTGTTGAGATCAATCATCGCTTCAACGTGAAACTTCGATCCGCCGACATGGAGGATATTCGCAGCATTGCCAATTTAATGGACATGATCAGGGTGCTTTCGCTCATCCCGACACGCTGATCCGCAGCCCAAAGTCAATGCTGTTCAGTTCTTACATCTTCATATTTGCCTTTATGCCTGTCGCGCTGGCAGGGTTTCACCTGATGTGCAATTTCGGCCGTCGCCCCGCGGCCGTTTGGCTGGTTCTGGCCTCGATCTTTTTCTATGCTTGGTGGAATCCACCGTTTGTGATCATGCTGGTCGCTTCCATTGGCTTCAATTACACAGCAGCCGAAGCCTTAGGCGCCACCACAACCCGCCCGCGAGTCCAGAATGCGATCCTGGTCTTGGCGATCGCCGCGAATGTGCTGGCGTTAGTCTATTTCAAATATCTTGCCAGTATCATCGATGCGATGACCGGCTTAGGGCTTATCAACCTCAAGACCCCTGATATCGTTCTGCCGCTCGGAATATCGTTCTTCACCTTTACGCAGATCGGATACCTGGTCGATATTAAGCAGTCTATTGCAAAAGATCGTGGGCTCATAAATTATATATTGTTCGTAACCTTCTTTCCACATCTCATCGCCGGACCAATACTGCATAATAGGGAGATGATGCCGCAATTCGGCAATGAGGCAACATATCGCTTTTCCGCCGAAAATCTTGCGATTGGTATTTCAATCTTCACCATCGGCATTGCTAAGAAATGTCTTTTTGCCGACCCGTTGTCCGCAGGGGTGGGATTGGGCTTCGGCGCTGCGTCCAGCGTGCCGCTGTTCGGAGCCTGGAACGCGGCACTTTGCTACTCGCTCCAGCTCTATTTCGATTTTTCCGGCTACTCGGACATGGCAATCGGCCTCGCCCGGATGTTCAACGTGCAGTTTCCGGTGAATTTCAATTCGCCTTACAAGGCAGCGTCCATCATTGAACATTGGCAGCGTTGGCACATAACTCTGTCGCGCTATCTGACACTGTATCTCTATACTCCTATCGCAATGTCTGTCACCAGCTGGCGTAACGACCGTGGACTCGGGATCTCCAAGACCGCGCGCGAAACGCCAGGGGGATTTGCCGCCATGGTCGCCTTTCCCACCATTACGACAATGGGACTGGCGGGCATATGGCACGGAGCCGGGTTACAGTTTCTGATCTTCGGCCTGTTGCATGGTATCTATCTGGTCGTTAACCACCTATGGCGCATCGTGTTGCCACGCCCACAAAATCGAGCAAAAGATAGCAAGCTGACTCTCTTTGCGAAGATCTTTTTGACCTACATGGCGGTGGTGTCGGCCTCGGTCTTTTTCCGAGCCGATTCGGTCAGCTCGGCGCTTTCCATATTTGCTGGGATGATCGGCTTGCACGGTGTGGAGGCGGTTCCGTTACCGGCCGGGCTGCCGCGGGGCGGCCTGGCATCGCTGCCGGTGCATGGCATGACGGTCGTGGTTTCGCTGGTCGATTTTGTGTCACAGGCAGGGCATGTACTTTGGATGATGTGCCTATACGGGATCGTTTTCGCTTTGCCGAATACGCAACAAATCATGCACCGCTTTTCGCCCGTCATCGGACGGGTGCAACCAGGCCGATTGTCGCAACTCGCATGGCAACCCAGTCGCGGCTGGGCCGTGACGACGGGCATCGCAGCCGCGGTCAGCATACTGGCTATTGGGGGCACCTCAGAATTTCTTTACTTCCGGTTCTGAATTGTCCCCGGAGTTGTAAGGTATCGAGGGAGGTGCCGACGTGAGGACTAAAAGTTCAGATCGCCTGCTGGCATCGATGGCCCGAGATCCGGGCGGCAGCGAGCAGGGATGTAACGGACAGTCGGCAGCGTCCAGATTTCTTGCCTGGTCTTTGGCCGTTTTCACGATCTCCTTCGCGCTGGTCTGGATCTACGTTGCGGCAATGCCCATGGCGTTCCTTAGTCGCGACTATCCACTGTGGATCGCCAAGCGAACCATGCTCGACGAGTGCCGGTTGGGCTCGGTTGCGGTTTTCGGCGACAGCCGCACCTTGGCGGGAACAGTACCAAGCTTGATGCCGGTGCCGGTCACGAACTTCGCGATGTCGGGAACCTCTCCGATTGAGACATTTTTTGCCGTTCAGCGCGCGCTCCGCTGTCCGAATCCGCCGAAACTCGTCGTGATCGCCCATGGCGCAATGA
>JAJYAH010000876.1 GCA_021779635.1 Pseudomonadota bacterium
CTGGCGCCCCGGACGGATGGGTCATGGCCGTCCAACCATGTTGGCCAGAAGCTGCTGGCGCATCGCGGCAATCGCACCGACGATCACGATGGCGGGCGCGCCGATGCCGCTCCTCTCGACGTCGACAGCCGCCGTCCCAAGCGAGGTCTCGATCACGCGCTCTTCCAACGTGGTGGATGAACTGATCACCACCGCGGGCGTATCGTGCGCCATCCCGCCGCGCGCAAACGCGCTCATGATGTCAGACAGGTTGGCCATCGGCATGTAGACGAAGATCGGCTGTCCGACCCGCGCGAGCTTCTCCCACTCGGCAACGGACGTGCCGTCCGCCGCTCGGCTGCCTGCCATCAGGATGACGGCATGGTTGGTGTCGCGCATCGTCGCGGGAATACCGGCGAGTGCGGCTGCCGCCAGTCCCGACGTGATGCCGGGTATGATCCGGAAGCGAAGACCGGCGCGTGTCAGCGCCAGCACTTCTTCACCGCCACGCCCGAACACAAAGGGATCGCCGCCCTTGAGGCGCAGAACGCGCCGCTGCATCCTCGCCCGCTCGATCAGAAGCTCGTTGATATCGCCCTGCTGCGCCGACGGCTTTCCGCCGCGCTTGCCGGCAAAGATCAACTTGGCCTGGCTGCCCGCAAGATCGAGGATGCGTGGATCGACCAGTGCATCGTGCACGATGTCGTCGGCCGTCCGCAGCGCGTGGAGTGCATGGAGCGTCAGCAGTCCGGGGTCGCCGGGGCCGGCGCCTGCCAGCCAGACCTCGCCCGGTGGAAAATCAGGCAAATGAGGAAGCTTCATTTCCATCACGAGCCTCGTCCCCGGAACCGGCGCTGATAGGCGCTGTCATATAGCGCGCTTTCGCGGAAATCCCGCGCCGCCAGCACCTCGCCCACGAGAATAAGCGCGGTACGATCGATGCTCGTCTTTTGAACCTCGCCGACGATAGTGCCGAGCGTCGCCCGGATAATCCGCTCGTCAGGCCAGCTCGCGCGAAATACCACGGCAACCGGACAGGTCTCACCATAGAAGGGAATGAGTTCGGCGACGGTCTTGTCGAGCGCGTGAATGGAGAGATGAACAGCAAGCGTCGCGCGGGTCGCGGCGAACGCGGCCAGGTTTTCGGTTTCAGGCATCGACGAGGCGCGCCCCGGGGTTCGGGTCAGCACGACCGATTGAGCCACTTCAGGCAGCGTCAGCTCCCTGGCCAGCGCAGCCGAGGCCGCGGCGAAAGCCGGAACGCCCGGCGTGATCGTGAAGGGAATATCGAGCGCTTCCAGCCGCCGCAACTGTTCGCCGAGCGCACTCCAGATCGACAGATCGCCGGAATGAAGACGCGCGACATCCTGGCCTTCATCGGCGGCTTGCTTGAATTCGGCGACGATCTCATCGAGCGACATCGATGCCGTATCGATGATACGTGCACCAGACGGGCAATATTCGAGAAGCGCCGTGGGCACGAGCGAGCCCGCATAGAGGCAGACCGGACAACTGGCGATGAGATCGCGTCCGCGTAGCGTGATGAGATCGGGCGCGCCGGGCCCGGCGCCTATGAAGTGAACCGTCACGATCCCTCACCGATGGCAATGGCACAGGTTACCTTGTTGGCCGCGACCCGCGCGCCAAGCAGCCGCGCGTTCGATCCGGCCGCGACCAGCGCGGACGCCTCCGCGATCGACGGAACACCCTTGATCTCCTGGACGCGCAACGAATGTGTCAAAACCCGGTCGGCGACCCGCCCCAGATCCGCGATCGGGCATCGAACAACGGGAAGCGACAGAGAACGGGCTGCGCCCGCGATGCCACGCTGGTCGGCTTTCGAGGTCTCGGTCGCAATCGCCGTCAGGTTCTCCGGCGCGATGCCGAAGTTTGAAAGCGCGACAGAAATCAGACTGATGATGTCTTCGGACGATGTTTCACATCCGCATCCGATGCCCGCGACGATCATGGCTTCCTCGCTCGCCATTGCGTGACCGGCATCGCCGGACGCCAGCCGGACATGGCGCCCACTCTATCGGCTCGGGCGACCTGCAGTCGAATGAGATCTCCGCCAAATTGCTGGAAATAGCCCGCCAGCCGCGCCTCGGTCTCAAGCGACACCGCATTGGCAACGAGACGGCCGCCGGGTTTCAATGCCGACCACGCCGCCTCGAACACGCCTTCATCCATCATGCCGCCGCCGATAAAGACCGCATCCGGCCGGGCAAGCTCCGCGAGAGCTTCGGGTGCCTTGCCTTGTATGATTTCGAATTCCGGCACCCCAAGCGCCGCCGCGTTACGGGCCGCCCGGCCGGCGCGGTCGGCGTTTGCCTCGATGCCGATCGCGCGCAGGGAAGGGTCCTGGAGCAACCACTCGATCGCGACCGAGCCCGCGCCAAGCCCTATATCCCAGAGCAGTTGGCCGCGCAGCGGTTGCAGCGAGGAAAGCGTCACCGCACGAATTTCCCGCTTGGTCAGCTGGCCGTCATGCTCGAACAGATCGTCGTCAAGGCCGGCCGTTAGGGGAATGATGGCGGCTTCGGGTTCCGCAACGACCTCGATGGCCATCGTATTGAGCGGCTGGATTTCTTCGATCCTGAAATTCGAAGCCGTCGCGTGACGTACGCGCTCGCGCACGCCGCCCATCGCCTCCAGCACGGTCATTCGCGTTTGTCCCATGCGATGCGTGCTGAGAAGTTCGGAAAGCTTGCGCGGCGTCGCGCCGTCCCAGGAGAGCGCCAGGATCCGCGCGCCGGGTTGCAGGTGCCGTATAATCCCGTTGAGAGCGCGACCATGCAGCGAGACCAGCGAGACGTCCTGCAGCGGCCAGCCCATCCTAGCCGCGGCAAGACTGAAAGCAGAAGGCTGCGGCAGGCAAACGAACTCATCGGCGGGAACAAAGGTTGCGATCTGCTTGCCGATGCCGAAATGAAAGGGATCGCCGCTTGCCAGAACCGCGACGGGACGCCCGCGATAACACGCGATCTCGGGGAATGCGTCGCCGATGGGACTCGGCCAAACCAGACGCTTGCCCCGAATGAATTCGTTCGCCAATTCCAGATGGCGCGCGCCG
>JAJYAH010000877.1 GCA_021779635.1 Pseudomonadota bacterium
CGTAAGTTCGGCCGATGCCGGCAGGCGGCTGGAGATTTCGGTCGCCACCGGACGGCCGGTAGACAGCGAATTGCCGAAGTTGCCGTGGGCGAGATCGTTGACGTAGCGAGCGAACTGGTCGGGCAGCGGCCGGTCCAGCCCAAGCGATTTTCGGATTTCGGCGATCGATTGCGGGGTGGCGGCCGGTCCGGCGAAATAAACCGCGGGGTCACCCGGCAATACGCGCGTGAGCAGAAAGGTGACGATCACGACGCCGATCAAGGTCGGAATGACGGTTACCAGGCGCTTCAGGATCGTCACCATGGTTTTCTGGTCCAGAATTTTCGGAAGCCGCGTTGAGAAATTATGGATGTATGGCGGGCACGAATCCCTGCGGCTGGCGGTTCGCTTCACGCCTTGACGATTGAGCGGTAGTCAAGCTGCCGGTGGAACCAGTAAACGTAGCCTGAGATGTTCTTCTGCGTGGCGACGTTCAGAAACGGCTGAAACAGCGGAATCCGCGGGACTTCGTTGTAAGCCTTGGAGATGAACCCTCCGACGTCCCTGGCGTATTTCTCCTTGTCGCCGATGGCGGCGGCGGCGCGCGCGCCGTCGATCAGGACGTCCATCTCGGGATTCACATAGCTTGAGGTGTTGAAGATGGCGTTCTGGCCGGAATAGCACCAGAAGAAGAAGTACTCGGGATAGTCGAGCCAGCCGGAAAAAAAATTGACCATCATCGGCATCGACTTCTTGGCCATCTCGCTGCGCCAGTTGGCGCCCGGCACCTTGTTGATCGCGGCCTTGATGCCGATCTGGGCGAGGCTTTCCTGCACCAGCACAGCGATCGGTTCGCTGATATCGCCGGTGCCGAGATCGAAGGAGACGGTGGTGTCGATGTCGGATACACCGCTCTCTGCCATCAGCGCCTTGGCCTTGGCCATGTCGTTGACGTAGCCGGTCCTGGCGGGCCAGGCGACATCGGTGACGTTGTTCGACGGCCCCCCGAACAATGGATTGGCGAGGCCGAACATGGCCGCATCCATGATCTTCTGATAGGGCAGCGCGTAAGCCACCGCCTGCCGAACTTTTGGGTTATCGAACGGCGGATTCGTCACGTTCAGATCGACGGAATACATCCCGTTGCCGATCGGGTTGGAGATGATGACGAGCTTGCTCTCCTTTTTCATCTCCGAGGTGTCCTTGCTCGGGAGATCGAAGGAGATGTCGGCATCACCGCGTTCCATCAAGGCGCGGCGATTGCCCTGCGAGGGGACGGTGCGCCAGATGACCTTCTTGAGCTGGGGCAACTTGCCGCCCACCCAGCCATCATGGCGTTCATAGACCACTTCGACGCCGGGCTTCCAGCTCGTCACCTTGTAGGCTCCGCTGCCGGCGGTGTTGCTCTTGGTGTATTCGAGCGCCCAGGGATCCTTTTCCGTGGCCTTCTTCTTCAAGAGCTCGGAATTGTAGATGCTTGGCACGATCACCGCGAGATCGGGAATTGTCAGTCGGTCTTTTTTGATGAAATCGATGCGGACGGTGTTGTCGTCGACGACGACAAACTGTTCCTTGTCCACCAGCGAGCCGGCCTTCATCTGCACCGTAGGAAAGCCGCCGACCGTCACCGAGCGATCAAGCGACCATTTGACATCCCTGGCGGTGACCGGTGCGCCGTCGTGAAACTTCGCATTCTTCTTCAGTTTGAAAGTGACCGACATGTCGCCGATGTTCATATCCTCGGCAAGTTCGGGTTTGAACTTGTCACGGTCGTAAGACAGCGTGCCATCAGGCCGCGTCCTGGTTTCATGGGTGATGAGGCGGTCGTAGCAATTCCACGACGTCTCATAGCCCGGACGGTTGGTGCCCACGCCATGGATATCGAGATTGTTGGGGCCGCCTTCCGTGACGACGAGAAGCGTCTCGGAGCGGCTGTCGGCCTTGGCCGGAGACCAGATCGCGGGTGTCGGCACCATGGCGCCGGCGGCGATGCCGGAGACGGATTTGAGAAAATCGCGGCGCTTCATCGGATGCTCCAACGCACGAGGAAATCGGCTGTTGAAGAGATATCGCAAGGTTCGTGCCAAATCTTAACGACCGTCCAAACTGGCACTAAATGTATGGTTTAGTTACATATATTGAATATTTGGATCGCAAATTCGACAAAGCGCCATTGCATACAATGGAGTTTTACTGCCTAATTTATAGACAATTATTTTAGCCACTCTACGGCAAGTTGAACCAAGACCACGGCCAGCACTGCGAGACGCATCTCGCGCGGGTCTCTTGCCGCCATAAGCCGATTGCGTTGAACCTTTCGCTCCGGACATCGACCTCTACAAAGAGGGATAAAGTCGCCGGTGTGTCGCTGTGCCAAAATTTCGCCAAGCCGCGTTCCAATCAGATCGCGGCATGCGCGAGGTGAAAGGATCTTGAGGAGTAATCGCGCCCGCAGGCCAGAGGCGCGGGCGTGACGATCATGACCGACTTCGAGCGGAAGCCTTTCGAAGCGGCGATGGCTCCAATTCATGCAAAAGCGCAACGCGACCCTGCGGCCGCGCCGCTGAACGAATCAATTCGCAGGGTGGACTAAAATTGGTCTTGGGAACTCGCCAGCACGACGGAGTTGCCGATGGGCCGAGGGACCTCGCCGCGCGGGGTCATTTGCACATTGTCGCGCTCGTCCGCGCGGTGCCCATCCGCTGGCGCATCCTGTCGATTGCGGCGCTGAATTCGGCGGTCGTCGTGGTGCTGGTCGCGCTGATATGGAATGGCGTCCAGGTGCTCGGTTCGGCCTGGCATGACGTGCGGCAGGTACGGCAGTCCGACAAGATCCTCGCGCGGTTGGAAAGCGAGACCAGTCACCTGCAGAACCTGATCCATCGTTATATCAATCAGCCCAACCCGGAATTGTTCGCCGAGATATCGCATCTGCGCGATGTCGTTCTCGGAACCCTCACCACGCGCGCCTCGACCGACCCGATGCTGTCGGGATCGGTGCAGCAGCTTGAGCACGTCACCGAGCGCTTCCTCAACGGCTTCAGCGAATTGCGCGGCGTCCAGGCGACAATAG
>JAJYAH010000878.1 GCA_021779635.1 Pseudomonadota bacterium
TTCGATGAAGCCGGTCACCGGGCGCACCCATCAGTTGCGCGCGCATATGGCGCATATCGATCACGCCATCGTCGGCGATCCCAAATATTTCAACAAGGAAAACTGGCAGCTGCCGGGCGGCCTGCAGAAACGGCTGCATCTGTTGGCGCGCCGGATCGTAATTCCGCATCCGCGCGGCGGAGTTATCGACGCGACCGCGCCTTTGCCGCCACATATGCTGCAATCGTGGAACCTGCTCGGTCTCGAGGCCGACAGGTTCGACCCGATCGAGAACGCGCCGGAAGAATAAATTCGGGGCATGACGCCATGCGCTGCCGCTGCCGTCGATTTCATCCGGAAGGCGCAACAACGATCAAATCGAGAGCGAGCTGGTCAGGTATCCCTCGGTTCTGGTCTGTCCCGGCAGCCGGCTGCCCGTCAACATTCGAAGGATCCACCTATGATGGGGAATCTGCTCCGCACCGCGCTTCTCTGTTTTGCTCTCGGAGGATCCGGGTGCTTCAGCGGCACCGCAAGTGCAGAAACGCTCGTCCTGCTCGGAGGCAGTGTGTATGCGTCGCCCGACGCCACTCCGCTTCCCGATGCGGTCGTTGTCGCGTCCGGTGGCGTCATCACCGCGATCGGCAGCCGCAGTGACGTTCCGGTTCCCCCGGATGCCCGCGTCATTGATTGTAGCGGCAAGACCGTGGTAGCCGGATTCTGGAACAGTCATGTTCATTTCACGCAAGCCGTATGGAGAAACGCCGCCAGCGCGCCGGCCGCGCCGCTGGAAGAGCATATGCAGGAGATGCTGACCCAATGGGGTTTCACCACCGTTTGGGATCTTGGTTCTGACCCGAGGGACTCCTTGCCTCTCCGCAAGCGCGTCAATTCCGGCGAAGTGCCGGGTCCGAACATTCTTTTTGCCGGCAGCATTTTCCCGAAGGATGGGCATCCCGTCTACCTGCCGGCGGAAGTGCAACTTCCCGAGGCCGGCACATCAGACGAGGCCACGCAAATGTCGCGGACTTATCTTGAAATGGGTCTCGACGGAATCAAGCTTTTCACCGGCGTCTACAAGGGCGATAAGCCCGTGGTGAATATGGACGTGGCGATCGCCAAGGCCGCGGTGGCGGTGGCCCATGCGCAGGGCAAGCCGGTGTTCGCCCATCCGCAAAACGAGACAGGCGTGAATACCGTGATCGCGGCCGGTGTCGATGTGCTCGCGCACACCGCTCCCGGACCATCGGGCTACACGCCGGAGCAGCTCGCGCATTTCAAATCGCAAGGAACCGCGCTGATTCCGACGCTGTCGCTTTTTACCACCGTCGTCCTCGACCCCGCCTTGACGGCACGCATCGTCGCGTCGGCGGTCAGCGAGCTCAAGCAATTTTCGGAGAATGGCGGCATCGTTCTCTTTGGAACTGACGTCGGGTTCACCAAGCTCTATGACACCTCGACCGAATACGAGCTGATGCACCGGGCGCTTTCGGAAAGGCAGGTTCTCGCCTCGCTTACGACGAATCCGGCCCTGTATTTCAAGGCTGCGAAGAAGGGCAGGGTCGAACAGGGGTTTGACGCCGATCTCGCGGTCCTTGATGGCGACCCCGTGGCCGACGTTCGCAATCTCGCCAAAGTTGCCTACACCATTCGCGCCGGCGAGGTGATCTATCGCAAGCCGTAAGCGCTGTGGCACCGCAGCGGCGGCGTAAAGCGGAGAGATGGCAACTCGGGCTGAGGCGTTTTCTTTGTGCGACCCGGTGTCGACGTCGCTCAAAAGCGATATAAGACCGCATGCGTGAATTGTTCGACGAAGTTGCCGGAAAATCGCCGCTCGATGCCGAGGAAGCGGTCAGGCGCAGCACGCGCGCGCCGCGCCGGAAACGCTTTTACACCGGTGCCGGCGTGGCTGAATCGCCGGACGGATTTGTCATTACCCTCGATGACAAACCGATCCGCACGCCGTCCGGACGTGCGCTGACTGCGCCGACCCGAGAGATCGCCGACGCGATGTCGGCGGAGTGGGAAGCCCAGCAGGAGACCATCGACCCCCTGACCATGCCGCTGACCCGGTTCGGCAACAGCGTCGATGCCGTGGTCGAACGGGTCGAGGCCGTCGCCGATGACGTTGCCAAATACCTCGGCTCCGATCTCCTATTCTATCGCGCCGGTCACCCGGAGGCGCTGGTGGCGCGGGAGGCGGCACTCTGGGATCCGGTATTGTTTTGGGCGGCCGATGCGCTCGGCGCCCACTTCATTCTGGCCGAAGGGATCGTGCATGTCCGCCAGCCCGATTCCGCCGTCGCCGCGATGCGCAAGACATTTCCGGCGGACCCCTGGTCGATCGCGGCCCTGCACGTCGTCACCACATTGACCGGCTCGGCGCTGCTCGCCTTGGCGCTGATGCATGGCGTGCTCGATCCCGATCAGGTCTGGGCTGCTGCCCATGTCGACGAGGACTGGAACATCGATCAATGGGGCGTGGATGAAGAGGTCGCCGCCCGGCGCGCGGCGCGGCTGGTCGATTTCAGAGCCGCCGCCGGCATTCTGACCGCGCTGAAACGAAGAGATTAGATCGTGATCCGATTCAATCCGATCGGACCATCAGCTAATGCTTGATGGCGATCCAGCTGCCGACACAGCCGTCGGACCGGCTGAATGTTCCGGACCCTGTATTGCCCGACAAGCGTCCGACCGCGGTCAGTGTCATGCCGTCGCCCGCGCCGACCGAGTGCAACGTGCCGTCCGGATCGACCTGGCCGCTGCCGCCTTTGACGATAATCTTGCCCCCGGTGATCATGGCAGGCAGCGAGCCGGTGTGCCGGCATCCGGCGCTGGTGAATGTCCATGCCCCGTCAAAACTGGTGCTGCTTTCCGGCGTGGAGCGCGGCGTTGTTTCCTCGGGTTGCGTTACCCCCTCGCGAGGCTCGGACAGGAAGGCGATCTTGCTGCAATCCAGGCCGGCAGCGGCGCCGCAGGACCGGGCCCACGCGTCTGAAGGTTGCGACGCCATCAGAAGCACGGCGCAGTATAGCGCGGTCTTCAGCGACATCCGAATGTCATGAGATCG
>JAJYAH010000879.1 GCA_021779635.1 Pseudomonadota bacterium
ATGGTCGAAGACAATAACGGGATTTACTGGTTCGGCACGATGTCAGGCGTCATTTATCGATTTGATTCGCGCGGCGCGGGCAGCAGCAATGGGCGTGAAACATCGAAAAAATTCGAGGATTTCAAGGCCACGCTGGCAAAGGTAAGCGCTCACCCAAACGCTCGCTATTTCACGCTGAAGAGTATCATCCTGAACAACCTCTTCGGCGTGGATATTATGGAAGAGGCCGTTGAAATTTGTAAACTTCGCCTATTCCTTAAGCTTGCGGCGCAGGTCAACCCCGATCTTAAACACGAAAACCTCGGTATCGAACCGTTGCCAGATATCGATTTCAACATCCGCGCCGGGAATTCACTTGTAGGCTATGCGACGTATGCCGCCGTTAAAAAGGCGCTCGACAGTAAGCTTGATCTCGACAATTCATCGGAGCGAATCGCGAGGAGCGCCGCTGACCTACAGCAGGTATTCGATACGTTTCGCTTGCGTCAGATGGAGGGCGATGGCTCGGTTCCAACGACGGACAAGGCAAAGCTTCGTGAGCGGCTCAAAAATTTGGACGACGAGCTTAATCAGCATCTTGCGGCGGAATACGGTGTAAATCGCAACAATCAAGCAAAGTATAGAAGTTGGCTCAAAAGTCATGAGCCATTTCATTGGTTCGTTGAATTTCATGGGATCATGCAGGGCGGTGGCTTTGACGTGATAGTCGGCAACCCTCCATACTTGGAGCTTAGGGAGGTAGACTATCGACCGCAGGAATTCAGATCGCTCGATGGAAATGCTATTCACGCAATGTGCATCGAGCGAAGCCTTCAGTTGATGAGGAGCGCGGGAACAATGAGCATGATCGTCCCGCTTTCTCTTCCTTCAACGCAGAGGATGCGTTGCGTGCAAGACATGCTCGAACAGCACGGAAATGCTTGGTACGCCAATTTTGCTTGGCGACCCGCTAAGCTGTTTGACGCTGTAAATCGCGCGCTCACAATATTCGTTGTGACACAGAGCAGCAATGGAAGGACGTTTGCTACCGCCTATCAAAAGTGGACGAGCGATAGCCGCGATGGACTACTACAACGCATGTCCTACGTTGCTGTGCCCAGAAACCGCTCTAGTTTTTGGGTTCCGAAATTGGGCGATGAAATTGAGCGTTCCATTCTTGAGAAGTTGATGCGCGTAAATACAAAGGTAAGCCACTTTATCTCGCGATCAGATAACTGGATATATTACCGCACGACCGGTGGATTGTACTGGAAGGTATTCACTGATTTCGCTCCCGCCTTCAAGGCAAACGGAGTTTCGGGCAGCAGCAGTCGGGAGACCCATTTTTCGGTCGCGCGTCGCGATCATGTGAAACCTGTCATTGGGATTCTCAGTAGTAGTCTTTTTTGGTGGTGGTACACCATATCTTCAAATCTGAGAGACCTTAATCCATCAGACATTCAGTCGTTTCCGGTTCCTTTGGCGGCCCTTGACAGTCCCGATGTTAGGAAAGCAAGTGCGAAATATTTGAAAGAGCTATCCAAGAACAGCACGATGCTGGTGCGTGAGCAAAAATCGACAGGACGGACGGAAACTCAGTCTTTCAAGATTCAAAAATGTAAGCCAACAATCGATGAAATTGATCGATTGCTTGGGCCTTTCTATGGGCTCAGCGATACGGAACTGGATTTTGTTATCAACTATGATTTGAAGTTTCGTCTAGGAAGTGAGGGCGATACTTCAGAAGAATGAGGATCGAGTCGCGCGGGGTCGCTGGGTGTCAAAAGCGCGACGACTGTCGTATCAAGAGCTTTGGCAAGTGCTTCCAGAGTGCTAAGTGAAACATTGCGTTCAGCACGTTCTACTGAACCAACATAGGTTCGGTTCATACCGCACAGCAAAGCAAGTTCCTCCTGAGTAATCTGCTTCACACGTCTGAATGCTAGGAGATTTTCTGCAAGAGTTAGCCGGAGATTTTTGCTTGGCTTACGAAGCTCTCTTCTTTGCATTGCAGAGCGACGCTGTTTCGACATAGATAATGAATTGTCCAAAATGAAAGATCATCTATCGAGAAACTATAGGTAGCATACGTCTCCAAAGCAATGCTGCAGGGAGCGCGTTTGGCGATTTCGATAGCGCCATCGAGAACCTTCGCCTTCCGTGAAGGCATACCAAGGCCAAATGGCCACGGCAGCCTCGCTGATAACCGCCCTAAGAATACCTTGAGTTTTGAGCGTGTCGCTGACAATCATTACTACGAGACCAAGCTGCGATTTAGTTGTCACGGATCGTCTGAGGCGACTCGGGGATGAGGCACCGAGGGATTTAACGTTTGCTGGGTCTTCAGCGTCTCTATCGTTGCCAATGACTGCGCTTTTCTGTTCGAAGGAAACGCCGGGTGCCGCGATCCTCAAAGCCTTCGATCAGGCGGCTGCTTGGCGCGATGCCGGGCGTTGCGTGATCAGTGGCTTTCATTCACCGCTCGAACAGCAAGGTCTTGAAATTCTCTTGCGAGGCAAGCAGCCTGTCGTGATGGTGCTGGCGCGTGGCTTAGGCAAATTGAGATTGCCTGCTGGGCAAAGAAGAGCACTTGCGGATGGTCGGCTGACGATAGTGTCGCCGTTTCCCGCGACGGACAAGCGGGCGACCGCTGATCGTGCTCGCCAGCGCAATCGTTTCGTCGCTGCGGTGGCGGACGAGGTGGTATTTGCCTTCGTGTCGCCGGACGGCTCGCTTTCGAGACTCGCTGAGGAGATAGCGACTTGGGGCGTCGCCTTACGGCACCTTTATCGTGAAGGGTAGCGAAGTCGTATGAGCACGCCTCGCGTTAGCCCGGCTGAAGCGTCGGTCACCGCTCCTAAAACTCTATTTGGAGCCAAGCGGTCCGCGAAACGGTCCGCGACGAAAATGGTAGTGCCGCCAAGTAGTTGATCTCATTGGTGGGCCCGGCAGGACTCGAACCTGCAACCAGACCGTTATGAGCGGCCGGCTCTAACCATTGAGCTACAGGCCCCCGCGAGTTGCCGGAAGAAGCGGCCATGCGGTTGCGACCGACCCATTACA
>JAJYAH010000112.1 GCA_021779635.1 Pseudomonadota bacterium
GGCTAGGTCCTGCAAGGTCCACGGCTTCTTGTCCGCGATCTTGCCCGAAAGCTCCAGGCGCCACGCGCTCACGTCCACCGGCTTGACGGACATGACATCGTACTTAGCGTTGAACTTTGGAGGTTTGAGGACCATCGACGCCGGATAGGTCGGCGCGAGCTTGTTGGGATCGAATAGAAACTCTTGCACGCCGTCGTTGACGCCCGAAATCGCCAGCAGCGCATTTTGAACCGACTCCGGGCGGCTGACGTCGCATCCTGTCAGGAGGCTCAGGGCCCCTAGGGACAACCCGCCGCGTAGGAACTTCCGACGTTCCAATAGCCGCAGAATCGTACGATGATCGTCAAGGATACGGGGGTCGGGAACCCGGCGGGGACGGAAGATAGATCTCATAGCTGGGGCGCCTGCCTGTCATGTCCGGAAGGGACAACCCGAGGACCTCCTGTCAACATCGCCCACAGTGTCTCAGGAACCAGCAAGGCTAGCGTTACATGAACGATTACGAAGCCGACGAGCACCGACATCCCCGCGAAGTGCAGCGCTCGTGCGGATTGAAAGCCGCCGAACAGCGTGACCAGCCCTGAGAACTGTACGGGTTTCCAGATCGCCAGACCGGTCACCACCTGCGAGATTCCTGCCACAATGGCTACGATGTAGAGGACCTTCTGAACGGCGTTGTAGGTGTTTAAATCTTCGTGCGCGATCTTCAGGTGCAGCGTTTCCCACACGACCTCCACAATCTCTCGCATGCGGATGGGCAGCAACCGCTCCCGCAACCGCCCTGTCCAGAAACCGTAAACCAGATAAAGGAGGCCATTTATGAAAAGCAGCCACATGCCCGCGAAATGCCAATTCAGGCTCCACTCAGCGCCTTCGCCAAGGCGGAGATGGCTGCTAAAGTACAAACCTCTTATGATCACGTCATCATCATAAATGCCCCATCCCGACGTGATCATGATGAACATAGCGACGGCGTTCAGCCAATGCATGATCCTCACAGGCCACGGATGGAGGCGACGCTCGTGCATGCGCACGTCCCTTTCTGCGATGACTTGCATTTCAGCGATGACCCGCGACATTATGCTGACTTCCCTGTATCACATATAAGCCAACCGTCGGACCGGGATCCCACGTCAGTTAAGCGACAGCAGACCTTCAAGCGCGCCGCGTGTGGACGACAATCGCTAATAGCAGCGCCTCTCGCCGAGTGTTCATTTGGAGCCGTCTCACGCTTCCTGCTAGTCGCAAAGATCGGGAGGGGGCGTTTCGGGGTTTGGTAGGCTTCAGATCGGCTGGACGCGGTGCTTACGATTGTGGCGGGCCGCAGCTCTTCCGATGCGTGCCGCACAACGCCGCACGGAAGCCGCACTTGCGCGGAGATGCGCAGCAATAGCTGCCGCGCCGACGACACCAAGCCTGTGACGATCTGTTCCATCTCTTCGATCGTAGCCGATGGGGAGATAGGCGCCATTCAGAACGCGTGCTAAATCGTACCAAGTATGTGCGAGGTTTGAGATGTCGCAAATTTCAAGCTTGAGGAGACGGCCGGTCCGCGCCACAACTGCGTTTGTGGCCACAACTGAGTTCGTGCAAGACGGAGTCTCAACATTCGACCGGTTGATTGAGGCGACGCAGGTGCGGATTAACGCTTTCGCATTGCTCAACATTTCGCCCGGGTATCGACTCTGCTTTAGCGGGTCGGCTGCCCCTGTCATTCATTTTGTGCTGACGGGACAAGGCGTGTTCGAGTTTCCTGACAGACCCGCTCTCTCCGTAACAGCAGGCGACGTCGTGGTGCTTCCGCCCACCTGCCCCAAGACCATGCGGACCGGAGAGGGACCATTCATCGATGTGCGGTCAGGCGACCGCTGTCAGATGGACCTCAGTGGCCTCATCCGGGTCGACGCCGGTTCGGAAGCCGTCGCGCTGAAAATCCTTTGCGGATCTATGGGGTCGGGCGCTTCTGGCATGCATGGTTTTTTCGACAGGTTGATAGATCCGCTGCGCGACAACCTCCAGGCGTTCCCCATCGCAACGGCGGCCTTCGAACTTCTACGCAGCGAAGTCGCGGCGCCCGCGTTCGGCACGCAGGCCGTAACCGGCGCGCTCATGAAAGCGTGCCTGGCCCTCGTCATTCGCGAGCACTTGGAGGAGTTGCTGACGCTCCATGGAGTTCCCAAAGACATCGATCACGGGCAGTTAAGGCGGGCGATCTTCCATGTGCTTGACCATCCTGGAGCCGACCACAGCGTCGCAAGCCTCGGAAAGCTTGCGGGTATGAGCCGAACGAGCTTCGCACGCGCATTCATAGCCGCATTCGGAAGCAGCCCCATGGCTTTCGTCCAGAAGGTCCGCCTGCATCATGCGGCGGAATTGCTGACAACCACAACCCTACCAGTCAAGATGATCGCCGCCAGCGCCGGCCTAAGCCGAAGCCATTTCTCCCGCGCGTTCCACGCGGCTTACGGCCAGGACCCGGCTTCTTTCAGGCAAACCGCTAGTTCGGAATTGGAGTCTGACGCGAACGGCTTCCTAGATTAATTGCAGATGGCGTGGCGACGACCACTGCATCTCCGCCCCGCGCCTCAAACGATAGACGCCGGCCCAGCGCGAGCTTCGCTTGCTTGTACCTCGCCGAGAGCCAGCCGTTCCGTCGAATGGAAGACGGCTTCCTAAACTCAGCTGCTGCACGGAACGTGCCGGAAAGGCCGATGTCATGGTCGTCAACCAGGGCGGCGGGCGCCGCACATTTAGGAGAGGCTCATTCCGGGTTCCGGGGTGATGAAAACGGCCAGCGGAGTGGGGAAGATGGGCGCTGCGTCGAAATGACTCGGCTTGGAACCCTTTCGCGGACCGCAATTGACTGAATCCATATGGCTCTCGACTGATTCGCGAGAGGTTGGAGCCATGAGCGTTCTGATCAATTTGTCGGCACTACTCGATGACGAGAAATGTTTCGAAGTTGTGCGTGAAACGCGTTGGTCGCAGGGCGTCCGCTGTCCCAAGTGCGGCGGCGAACATGTCGTGCGCAACGGCCATGACGACACGCAGCCTCATCGCCAGCGCTATCTTTGCAACGATTGCCAGGCTCGTTTCGACGACCTCTCGGACACGGCGCTGGCCGGCCATCATCAACCGCTGCGCGTTTGGATCTTATGCCTGTATTTCATGGGGCTGAATCTCTCCAACCGACAAATCGCACGGGAGTTGAGCCTGAATGAAAATGACGTGCAGGAGATGACGATGCAGTTGCGCGAAGGGCTGACCGCCAAGACTGCGCCGGTCGTCTTGTCAGGCGACGTCGAGATCGACGAGGTTTATATCGTCGCCGGTCACAAGGGCAATCCCGCCGCCGTCGAAAAAAAGGCCGCAAGGGCCGACGCAACAGATTGAAGGGCGCGCCCGGACGCGGAACGCTCGAAAAAGAAAAACCGGCAATTCTCGGCATGATCCAGCGCGGCGGCCAAGTCGTCCTGAAGATGCTGGCCAATGTTCAGCAGACGACGATCAAGTCCATCATCGAAGCCGGCGTCGCCAAGGGCGCGTTGATCCATACCGACGAATACGACATCTACGCCCGATTGCCCGCATGGGGATACGAGCACAAGACCGTTTGCCACGGACGTGGCGAATATGCGCGCGACGAGGACGGCGACGGCTTTCATGAAATCCACGTCAACACGATGGAGGGCTTTTGGTCGCTGCTGCGTTCATGGCTGAGACCACATCGCGGCGTCGCCCAAGAAAAGTTGCCCCTCTACCTCGCGTTCTTCCAGTTCGTGCACAGCGCCAGAAAACGTGGAAAAGCGCTCCTGACGGCGCTCGTCGAAGCAATCGTCGCTCCATCACCCCGGAACCCGGGATGAGCCACGACAATTAGGCGCGTAGCTTTCTCCTCGCTACTCGACGCTCGCCCAATTTGGCCAGTTTAATTGTCGATAAGCTGCCACCGTAATTGTCGCTCTGCACCTCTTGACCAAAACCGATACTCTAGAGCTTCCCGACCGAGAGAAGCTCGCTCAGCAGCCGATTGGGGAACCGCCGCTTCTGCACGATGGCGTAGAACGTCTCCGTGACCTCGGGTATCCGGCAGTGCTCGACGAGGACACCCGCCTCAAGCTCGTCGCGGACGACAATTGGAGGCACGAGGGTCACGCCCTCCCGTTCACGGGCGAGCAGACGCAGCATCGCCATGTCGTCGACTTCGGCCAGGATGATGGGTCTTATCCCGGCGAGCTCGAGCACCCGATCGAAGGCGACGCGAATATCGCTGTCCAGGCTCGGCAAAAGAATCGGTTCCGACCGGAGATCGTCGGGAAATTTGAACTTGTGCCCATCGGCACGCGGATGGCCCACCAAGCTCACGGGCTGCTCGTTGAGCAAATGATTGCGCAAGGACGAGCGGGCGTCGCGCGGCGCGGCGCTGTTGGCCAGGACCACGTCGATGGCGTGCGCCTCCAATTGCGTGAGCAGATCGCGAATGTTGCCTGAGCGGACGATCAATTCGACATCCGATCGGCCGACCAGGGGCCGGAGGAATTCGAGCTGGAAATTCCTCGACAGGGTCGTCAGGGCGCCGACACGGAGAACCTGACGGGTAGCCAGCGGCTGTCCCCGCAGGGTGCTCATGAGTTCGTCGCCGGCCTTGAACACCGTGTCGGCGTAGTCGAGCGCGATCTGTCCGGCCTCTGTCAAAATGAGCTTCCTGCCGACGCGCTCGAAAAGCGGATGGCTCATCTGGTGCTCAAGCTTCTGAATTTGAACAGAAAGAGCCGACTGGGACAGGTTCATGCGCTCGGCCGCCCGCGTGAGGCTGCCCTCGTGAGCCACCACCCAGAAGTAGCGCAGGTGATTGTAGTTCAGATCTCTCATTTCGTTCTATTAAAACGAACGACTTTGCCAAAACAATGAATTTTTTTCCGATTTCGTCATCAGGTACCAACGTCCCCGAACAGTCACTGTCTTTGAAGGGGGCTCTCGTGCAGCACTTCCTCGCGCCGCTGTCGGCGCCCGTTCCGCTGCTTCTCGCCGGAGCAATCGGCTTCCTCGATCGTGGTCGGCGGCCGAAACTCAGCCCCTTACTGGCCGAAATCGCTTCGCTCCTCGCTTTGCTCGCGGCGATCTTGTCAGCCGGGGGCCTGATCCTCTTCGGAGCTGTCGAAAGTCCCGTCCTCGTGTTCAAAGGATTCGGTCCGTCGGTCAGGCTCGACGCTGTAAGCGCGACCATGTTGCTGCTGGTGACGTTCGTCGGCTGGATCGTCGTCCGCTATGCGCGGACCTACCTGGACGGCGAGGCCCGCCAAGGCGCCTTCACCGGATGGCTTTGCTTGACACTGGCGTCGGTGGCGCTCCTCGTGACCGCCGGCAATCTGTTCCAGCTGGTGATCGCTTGGATCGCCACCAGCCTGTTTTTGCACCGGCTGCTGCTGTTCTATCCGCAGCGCATCGCCGCGCAGCGGGCGGCGCGGAAGAAGTTCATCACCGCGCGGCTCGGCGATGCCGCGCTCCTCGGCGGCGCGTTCTTGCTGGCCGCCGCTTACGGGACATCTGACGTGGGGACGATCCTTGCCGCCGCGAAATTGGGCGCGGGTGGAGGGCTCGCCATCGCCGCCGCCGGCTTTCTGGCGATCGCCGCGGTGTTCAAGTCGGCCCAGTTTCCCGCCCACGGCTGGCTCACTGAGGTGATGGAAACGCCGACGCCGGTGTCGGCGCTCCTCCACGCCGGCGTCATAAATGCCGGCGGCTTTCTGCTGATCCGCTTCGCCGACGTCATGCTGCTGGCGCCCGGCGTGCTTGCCGCGCTGGTCATGATCGGCGGGTTCACCGCGCTTTTCGGCAGCCTGGTCATGCTGACCCAGCCCGCGGTCAAGACATCGCTCGCTTGGTCGACGGTGGCCCAGATGGGGTTCATGATCTTCGAGTGCGGCCTGGCGCTCTTCCCGCTGGCGCTGCTGCACATCGTCGCCCACTCGCTCTACAAGGCGCACTCCTTCCTAGCCTCCGGCGGCGCCGTTGAGCGCGTGGCTGCGATCCGCAGGCCTGGCCCGGTCGCCGTGCCAAAGGCCGGCGCCGTGGCGCGCGCTTTCCTGTCGGCGCTCGCCATCTATATCCTTGTCGGGGCTTGCTTCGGTTTCGAACACAAGTCGCCTCAGGCGATCGCGCTCGGCGCCATATTGATCTTCGGCGTCGCCTATATGCTGGCGCAAGGGTTCGCCGACGCGGCGCCCAGAGCGCTGACACGGCGCACAGCTGTCTATGCCGTGGCGACCTCGGTCGGCTACTTCGCCCTTCAGTGGGCGGCGACCGCGATCACCGCGAATGTCCTGCCACCGCCGCCGGCGCCTGGTCCGCTCGAATGGGCGCTGATCGCACTGACGGCCGTAAGCTTCGGCCTCGTCGCCATCGTGCAGTCCATGTTTCCCCTCTGGGCCAGCCACCCCGCCGCCGCTGGCCTGCGCGTGCATCTTTCGAACGGACTTTACGCCAACGCGGTCTTCGACCGGCTGATCGGCGCCTGGTCCATCCGCAGCCCGTCCTAACCCGCTAGGAAAGCAATCATGACCACGGACAACCTCTCGACCTGGCCCGCCCCGCAAGCGTTGAAGCTGGCCATCGATCGCGCCGCCCGCGCGGCGCCGCCCGCCTGGCCTTTGGCTTCCAGCGTCGCGGTCAATCCGTTTCTTGGGCAAGCCGACGAGCCCCTCGCCAAGGTCGGCGCGCGGCTCGCAAGGGTGGCCGGCGCCGCCGTCACCATGCCCCGGAGCTGGTATGCTCAGAAGATCGCCACAGGCGTGATCAGTGACGCTGACCTTTCGGACGCTCTGGCGAGCGTCTCGGCGGGGCCGAGACCTGCGGATGCTACGGCCCTAAAGGCCGCTGCCGGCGTCGAAGCGCCACCGCCAAAAGCGCTTCCGACCGTCGCCGACCTGGCGGCGCGCGCGTCCGGCGTCGATTGGCCGGGGATGATCGCCGAACGCTTCGGAGCCTGGGCCGCCGGCTATTTCGACGAAGGGCAGGCGCTGTGGGCGGCGCCTAAGGGCAAGGGCGCCTACGCCGCCTGGCGGGCGACCGCCACCCACGACCTAACGCCCGAAATCGCTGGGCTCCCTAACTTCGCCCTGCACGTATCGGAGGCGCCGGAGACCGCCTCAGCTGTGGTCGAACGCGTCGTCACTCGGCTGGGATTGGAGGCGGACGCCGCTGAGACCTACTTCCATCAGATGCTCATGACGCTTGGCGGCTGGGCGCAGTATGCCCGCTACGCGCTATGGCAGGCCGAGCTCGCCGGCGGCGCGGACGAGACGATCACCGATTTCCTGGCGATCGGGCTGATCTGGGAAGAAGCGCTGTTTCTGCGTTACGACGCCAAAATCGCGGAGGCTTGGGCGAGCGTGCGGAGGGCGCATGCCGCGCCCCTTGCGCCGACGCTCGATGGCGCAATCGACGCCGTTCTTCAGGAGGCCGCCGAGAGAGCCGCGCAACGGGCTTTGGCGCAGACGCTGGCAGGACAGGCTCCACAAGCGCGCGATGGCCGACCCGCGCTCCAGGCCGCATTTTGCATCGATGTTCGTTCGGAGGTGTTGCGCCGGGCGCTGGAAAGCCTCGATCCCCGGATCCAGACCATGGGCTTCGCCGGCTTTTTCGGTCTTACCACCGCGCATCGGCGCTTCGCCTCGGACGTCGAGGAACGGCGGCTGCCGGTTCTGCTCAATCCCGCACTCAGGTCGTGCTCCGGCGGCCCCGATGTGCATGCGAAGGATCAGGTCACCCGGTTCAAGGCGCGCGCAAAGCGCGCCTGGGGCCGTTTCAAGCTCGCCGCCGTCTCATCTTTCGCCTTCGTCGAGGCGACCGGTCCTGTCTATGTCGGCAAGCTCCTGACCGATGCGTTGGGCCTGCAGGGCGCTCAACCGCCAAGCGACCCGCCGCCTCGGCTCGATCCCGCGCTCGACCCTGCGGCCCGGGTGACGGCGGCCGAGACCATACTGCGAGCGATGTCCCTGACCCGCGATTTCGCACGGCTGGTGCTGCTGGCCGGTCACGGCGCCAACGTCGTCAACAATCCTCATGCCAGCGCCCTGCATTGCGGCGCCTGCGGCGGCTATTCCGGAGAGGTAAACGCCCGGCTGCTCGCGTCGCTCCTGAACGATGTTGAGGTGAGAGAGGGACTCGCAATCAGCGGCGTGGAAATACCCGACGACACGCTGTTTGTGGCGGCGCTGCACGACACAACCACGGACGACGTGACCCTCTATGACGAGGATCATCCGTCCGCCGCCCGCCGAAGCGACCTCGAGAAGGCGAGAGCCTGGCTGGCTTCTGCGGGCAAGATCGCCCGGACAGAACGCGCCCTTCGCTTGCCGCGGGTCGCAAGCGAGGCCGCTCTTCATCGCAGAAGTCGCGACTGGTCCGAGATCCGACCCGAATGGGCGCTCGCCGGATGCCAGGCCTTCATAGCCGCGCCACGCAGGCGCACCGATGGCAAGAGTCTGGAGGGGCGGGCCTTCCTGCATGACTACGACTGGAAGCAGGACAAGAGCTTCAGCGTTCTCGAGCTGATCCTGACCGCTCCGGTCGTCGTGGCGAGCTGGATCAGCCTGCAATATTATGGATCGACCGTCGCGCCCGATGTTTTCGGGGGCGGCAATAAGCTCCTACACAATGTCACCGGCGGGATCGGTGTGGTCGAGGGCAATGGCGGGCTCCTGCGCGTCGGCTTGCCCTGGCAATCGGTGCATGACGGCGAGCGCTATGCGCACGATCCGCTGCGCCTCTCGGTCTGCATCGAGGCGCCGCGCGAGGCGATGTCGGAGATCCTTGGCCGGCACGCCGGCGTGCGGACCCTGTTCGACAATGGCTGGCTGCACCTGTTCGCCCTGGACGAGGCCGGGCGCATGGCCTGGCGTTACGCGGGCGATCTCAAATGGTCGACGACGGGAGACCCCGACGCCCCTCACGCATCGCGGCCTCTCGAAATGGCTGTCTGACCCCGTGCCCTGCCAGCCCCGCAGTGCGAACTCCGGTCAGGAGCCAGGGTCATGACCCGAGCCGCAAACCATCTCGCCGCGCTGGAGTCGGAGGCGATCCACATCATCCGTGAAGTGGTTGCCGAAGCGCGAAACCCGGTGATGCTGTTCTCGGCCGGCAAGGACTCGACGGTGATGGCGCATCTCGCCATCCGAGCCTTCTTTCCGGGTACGCCACCATTTCCCTTGCTCCATGTCGACTCGACCTGGGAATTCCGATCGCTGATCGAATTTCGGGACGCTTTCGCCTGGAAGCACGGCTTGCGTCTCATCGCGCACGCCAATGAGGAGGGACGAGCCGCAGGCATCAACCCGTTCGACCACGGGGAGCGGTACACCACGGTCATGCGCACGGAGCCGTTGAAGGCGGCGCTCGATGCCGGCGGCTACGACATCATCTTCGGCGGGGCTCGCCGCGACGAAGAGAAGTCGCGCGCCAAGGAGCGGATCGTCTCGATCCGGAACGCGGCGCACGCTTGGGAGCCTCGCCAGCAGCGCCCCGAGCTCTGGAATGAACCGCGCCGGGTTTGCCGGAGGCTCCGACCTTTGAGAGGATGGAGCGATGGAAATCCGGAAGACGAGCAAGAGCTATTCGCCCGAGTTTCGGGCGCGCGCGGTTCGCATGGTGCAGGAGCACGGAGGCGAGCACGCTTCGCAATGGGCGGCGATCACGTCGATTGCGGGCAAGATCGGCTGCAACGCGGAGACGTTGCGGTTGTGGGTAAGGCAATCGGAAAGGGATGGGGGCAAGCGCGCCGGCTTGACGACGGACGATCGTGAGCGGCTGAAGGCTTTGGAACGCGAGAACCGCGAACTCCGCCAGGCCAACGAGATTCTTCGTAAGGCGTCGGCGTATTTTGCGATGGCGGAGCTCGACCGCCGACACAAGCCCTGATCGGGTTCATCGACGATCATCGCGAGGCCTACGGGGTCGAGCCGATCTGCAAGGTGCTGCCGATCGCCCCGTCCACTTACCACGAAGCGGCGGCGCGGCGACGCGAGCCCGAGAAGGCGCCGGCCCGCGTCCGGCGCGACGCCGCGCTGCGCGGCGAAATCCGACGTGTGTTCGACGAGAACTTCGGGGTCTACGGAGTGCGAAAGGTGTGGCGGCAATTGCAACGCGAAGGGCGCAACGTTGCCCGCTGCACGGTGGCGCGGCTGATGCGCGAAATGGGCCTGAAAGGCGTGGTGCGAGGCCAGCCGGTGAAGACGACGTTCAGCGACAAGTCGGCGGATTATCCGTTCGATAAGGTCCGACGGCAGTTCCAGGCGCCGCGCCCGAACGCGCTTTGGGTGAGCGATTTCAGTGTGCCGCAGCAAGCGGCGTGAGAGATGAGGGTAGGTCCCTCGCCATCGGCTTGCAGGAGCGGGTGGCAAACCACCGTATGCGGCGCTGGTCAAAAGCCAGGGTCGTGAGCGTTACGGAAAAGGCGCCGCGAGGCGTCAGGTGGGAAACAGGAAGGCGAACACAAGTGAACCGCCGTTCAAGTGTCGAAACTGCTCAGATGACGTCGAAACCGGCGAGTGATGTTGCGCCGGGATCAGTCTGGACGATGCCTGCTGACGGGCCAGACGGCGTCCGGCATAGAGGCGGCGCGATCCTGTTTCAGGCTCTCATGTTGAACTGCGGGAACCTTCGGCGGCGATGGCAAGCGAAAGGCGCAAGCCCGAAAGGCGAGGCCGACAATAGCAAAGCGCCGCCAAGGGACGGAGCCGTTCGTAGTAGCGTCGAGAGCGCTGTAATGGCGCAGGAGCGAAGGGACGGCGTCATCTGGCCGGCATGGGAGGCCAACCGGGCGACCGGGATGAGCCTCGCATGATCGGCAAATCGTACGACATTCCCAAGACGCTGGTCTGGGAAGCCTGGTTGCGTGTGAAAGCCAATCGGGGAGCCGCAGGGATCGACGCGGAAACGATCGAGCGGTTCGAGACGAAGCTCGCCGCCAACCTCTACAAGCTTTGGAACCGCATGAGCGCCGGCAGCTATTTCCCGCCGCCGGTCAAGGCTGTGCCCATTCCGAAGAAATCGGGGGGCGTGCGGGTGTTGGGGGTTCCGACGGTATCCGACAGGATCGCGCAGACGGCGGTCAAGATGTGGCTGGAGCCACGGCTCGACCCGCTTTTCCACGAGGATTCCTATGGCTACCGGCCGGGCAAATCGGCGCTGGAGGCGATTGCCGTCACCAGACGCCGCTGCTGGGACCGAGACTGGGTGGTGGAATTCGACATCAGAGGCCTGTTCGATAATCTCGACCACGGCCTCCTGATGAAGGCGCTGCGCAAGCACTGCCAGGAGCCTTGGATTCTGCTCTACGTCGAACGCTGGCTGACAGCGCCGATGCAAAGCGCAGACGGGCAAATCCAGACGCGGGACAAGGGCACGCCGCAAGGCGGCGTCGTGTCTCCGCTTCTGGCCAACCTGTTCCTGCACTATGCCTTCGACACTTGGGTGACGCGGCATCTTCCCGGCGTTCGGTTCGCCCGATACGCTGACGATGCCGTGCTTCATTGCAAGAGCCGACGCCAAGCGGAATACGTGCTCGACCGCATTCGCGAACGGTTCCAGGCCTGCAAGCTCGAACTACATCCGGGCAAGACACGTATCGTGTATTGCAAGGACGTCAATCGGACCGAGGACAATCCCGACATCCAGTTCACGTTTCTCGGCTACACGTTCCGTCCCCGTAGGGCAGCGGATAAGTATGGCCGCATTTACGTGAACTTCTCGCCGGCCGTCAGCCGCGACGCTCTCAAGGCGATGCGGCAGACGATCCGGGGATGGCGGGTCCAACTGAAGAACGACAAGAGCTTGGCCGATCTCTCGGCCATGTTCGCACCGATCCTAAGGGGGTGGCGGCAATATTACGGCCGCTTCCATGGATCGGCGCTCGAGTCGGTATGGCGACGCATGAACCGTGCCCTTACCGGATGGTTGAGGCGCAAATACAAGAAGCTGGCGCGTCATAAAATACGGGCCGCCGAAACGCTCGAAGGGATGGCGAAACGCCACCCGCGCGCATTCGTCCATTGGTCGATGGGTTACTTGTCGTCGGTTGGATGATGGGAGCCGGATGAACCGAGAGGTTCACGTCCGGTTCTGCGAGGGGCCGAAGGTGAAACTCCTTCGGCCTACTCACCCCTATGTCCCGGTCGCCGAAGGCTTCGCCTATGTCGCGGTGATTCTGGACGCTTGGTCGCGACGCGTCGTAGGCTACGCAGTCAGCCGCTCAATTGACGTCCGGCTGACGCTCGCCGCCCTCAACGCCGCCGTCGAAACTCGAAAGCCGCCGCCCGGCTGCATCCACCATAGCGATCGCGGTTCGCAATACGCCGCTCAGGCCTACCGGGAAGCCTTGGCTCGACATGACGCCGTCGGCTCCATGGGACGGCGAGGCAACCCCTACGACAACGCCAAGGCCGAAAGCTTCATGAAAACGATGAAGGTCGAGGCCGTGTATCCGATGGCCTACGAGACCTTTGCCGACGTCGCCGAGGACCTTCCGCGTTTCATCGACGAAGTCTACAATCTTCGTCGCCTGCACTCCGCACTGGGCTATCTCAGCCCGCAACAGTTCGAGGACGCCAACCCCCGGCCTACGGTCAAATCAGCTGCCTAGATTCTGTCCGGGCCCAGGGGCCCACTCCATTTCGCGTCCAATAACGACCCCGTGGCGGCGTGAGGAATGGCTTGGTTTGGGCTGTGCGGTAGTGTGATGAGAATGCGCCGCTGCTGTCGCCCTGGAGGGAAGGCGTAGCCG
>JAJYAH010000113.1 GCA_021779635.1 Pseudomonadota bacterium
CTGTTGCCCTGGTCGCCATCGACCGGAACAGGTGGTCGTCATCCACCGGAAACGGTGGTCGCCTTCAACCGGAAACCCTGGTCGCCATGGACCGGCGCGCGCAAGCTCAGGCTGGGCTTCAGCGATTTCCGGAAAGTGGCCTTCCAGGACTTCCGCAATGTGAGCATGCAGCGCACGTCGGCGTTCGCGAAGAAGGCTGCCGTAGGCAGTGTCCTGCACCAAGGCATGCTTAAACAGGTACGTTGCCTGTGGAGGCGCACCACGCCGAAACAGCAAACCTGCTTCTGTCAGACCATGAAGCGCCTTGAGCAGCGCTACTTCCTCTTTGCGCGCCACCGTAGCCAACAGGACATGAGAGAACTCCCGCCCAATCACCGCTCCAATCTGCGCAATCTCCTTTGCAGAACCGAGCCGATCAAGTCTCGCCATGAGTGAGGCGTGCAGGCTTGCGGGAACAGCAAGAGACGGCACTGGGATAGACGCAACCGCACGTTCGGCGCTTTCCTGACCGCTTGCCTCTAGCACCGCCTTGGTCATTTCCTCGATGAACAACGGTATTCCATCGGTACGCTCCAAGATGTCCAGTCTGATATTCGCGGGCAGCGGCTTGTCGCCTGTAACTGCATCGATCATGAGAGCGATTTCGCCTCGTCCCAGCCGACTGAGGGTGAGGGTTGTGACGTGCGGCTGTCCAATCCAAGGCGGTTGGAATTCTGGCCGATATGTAATGATCAGCAAAACATTAAGGGCGCTTATGTCGTCCATCACCATTCGGCCAAACGCCTCAAGACTTGTGGGATCGGCCCAGTGGGCATCTTCAAAGATAATCAACGCCGGACTTTGGCGAGCCAACGTCTCGACTTGCGTTGCGAGTGCTTCAAGTATTCGCTGGCGTCGTCGATGTGGGGCCAGCTCGAGCACTGGATAACGTCCATCGTTCGGGAGAGACAACATTTCGGCAAACAGCGCCACATCCTCTCGCGGCGTGAAGTTTTGTGTCAGCAGTGTATCGAGCTTATCGAGCTTCGCTTGGGCCGTGTCGTCGTGCACCTAGTCTGGCAGCGCGCTCCATCTGGCTGATGATGGGATAGAACGCGCTATCCGTGTGCTGCGGCGAACAAAAATAACGCAACCGTGTATGAGGCTCGGTAGCCGCGCGTTCAAGCAACGCCGCCGTCAGGCGAGACTTGCCGATGCCTGCTTCGCCTGAGAGCAACACCACTTGCCCTTCGCCGGATTTGGCTTTCGACCACCGTCGGAGCAGCAAGTCGAGCTCTTCTTGCCGCCCCACGAGGTCGGTAAGGTCGCTCGTATGCATGGCTTCAAAGCGGCCTTCAACTGAAGCCGCCCGTAATGCTGCCCATGCCCGCGTAGGGCCCGAGATACCCTTGAGTTCCTGTGGGCCTAGGTCCTCGAGCTCGAACAAGCTGCCGACGAGCTTGCGCGTGCCTTCAGCAATCACCACACTGTCCGGCTCTGCGACGCCCTGCAAGCGCGCGGCTAGATTTGGCGTATCGCCGACGATGGCCTGCTCCAGAGAAGCACCCGATCCGATCAGATCGCCAACGACCACGAGTCCCGTCGCAATTCCGACCCGAGTCTGAAGGGCCGCGTGCATCTTTAGATCACCAACTGCTGTGACCAATTGCAGACCTGCGCGCACGGCTCGCTCGGCATCGTCCTCGTGCGCTTGAGGGTAGCCGAAATACACCAGCCCCCCGTCGCCCATGTACTTGGCAACGAAGCCGCCGAAGCGACCCACGGTCTTGGCGACAGATTTCTGATAGGCCGAGATGACCACGCGCAAATCCTCCGGGTCCATGCGCGTCGACAATGCAGTTGAGCCGACGAGATCTGAGAACATCACCGTCACCTGGCGGCGTTCGGCGCGGATTTCGGGAGAAATGTTCGGAGTACTCGATGTAACTTCCAGGTTTGCGGAGTGCGCTCTACCACCCTCATCGGTGCGAAGTGCAGCGATTGCCTGCAGGAGCATCCGGCGGTGACCGACAGGACCAACGCCGATTTCCTTCAGGTCCTCCAGCGTGAGGCTGAGAAGGACCCGCTCATCTATCTCGTTCTCGCGGAACGCCACCTCGTATCTTTCGAGGCCTAGGCTCCGCAGCCAAACCACGACGTCCATGGCGGCGCCTCAACCCTGAAGGGTTCACATGATCGTCGAGGTGAAGCGCCCTGTCCAGCGCGCGATGTCCGTTTTGGGAAGAGCGGGCTGCCCTATGGCCACCTTCACCCCCCATCGCTTTCACGGGGCGTCAATCCCTGTAGTCGTCCGTGATAATTGGGCCAAAAACTTCCCAGCGCTCACCTTTAAAACGCATCATCTGAAGCTGCTTGACAACACGGTAGTCGGTTGGAGAGGTATTGATCATGATACCCGGCAGCGACAGATCGCCTTGAACGTCCTTCATGCTGGCCGCCTGCTTCATGACGTTTTCACGGGTGAGGTTGTCACCGCAGTTGCGCAGCACCACCTCCAGCACCTGTGCGATGCCATATCCGCCGGTGCCGAAGTTCGAATTTTTGTCTCCCGACGGATAGTACTTGTCCATGAAGGCGCGCCACTTCATCATGCCTGGATCGTTGTCCCACATCGGATCGCCCGGGTCCTTGATGAGATTGACACTGACGATGCCCTGTGAGGCCTCGAGTCCGGCGGGCTTCAGCACCCCGCCGACGGAGTTGGAAACATAGGCGAGAATCTGAACCGGCTTCCAGCTGAGTTCGGCAACTTTGCGGATCGCCTGTGCGGCGAATTTCGGCGTCGAAATGTTAATGAACAGGTCGGCCCCAGAACTTTTAAGCCTGACGATCTGAGAGTCGACAGTCGGATCGGTTGTTTCATAGGTCGCTTCCGCGACGATTGACGCAGCTTTGGCCCCGAGGGCCTGCTTGAGCCCGATGACGTAGTCTTTGCCAAGATCGTCATTCTGATAAAGAATAGCAATCTTGGCATCTGGATGATTTGCAAGAATGTAGTGTCCGTAGATTCGGCCCTCGGTCTGATAGTTGGCGGCGATGGGCATCGTCCAAGGGAAATGCGCCGGGTCGGAGAAGCGCGTTGCACCCGTTGACACGAATAGTTGCGGCACCTTGTTGTCGTTGAGATATTTTTGCACGGCGGCATTAGGTGCCGTACCGAGGCTCCCGAATATCAGCAGGACCCCGTCGCCTTCCACTAGCTTGCGTGTCTGCTCAACCGTTTTGGCGGGGTTATAGCTGTCGTCATAGGCGATCAGATTGATCTTGCGGCCATTGATGCCGCCCTGATCGTTTATCATACGAAAATAGGCTGCCTCAGCGATCCCGTAAGCGCCGTAGGCCGACGCCGGCCCGCTGAATGGCATGGTCTGGCCAATCTTGATTTCTGAGTCGCTGACCCCGGGGCCATAGTTTTTTTGAGCACTCGCCGGAGCGGCAAGTAGCATCGCGCACGCTACCGCCGCCATCGCAACACATTTCGTATGGACTTTGTTCATTCCTGCCTCCTTGAATGAATTACTCCACTCGTGCCGAACTCATACCTCTCTGATCGCGTTGAGTAACTGCGACGCCATCTCAATTTTGGGAGTTGAGGGGGAGTCCAGCGCTGTAAGTTACAGGTTGCATCGAACTGATGAAGTCTGCAGGCCCAACTAAAGCGAGCCAAATCGTTGAGTTTGTTGTTAATAAATGTGTTGGATTAATAGCTTCGGTTCCATTTTGCTCTGCGAATACCATCCCGACTTGCAGGTGGATCATATCGCAACTCGAAGACCGAGTCCCTCGTCCGCGAGGTACGGAACGAGAATTTTTGTCCTGACGGCTGCCGCCTGGCTGGGGGCTGGGCGACTTCCGGTTTGGGTCAACTTGCAGACATCCGAAATTGCCACAGTGATGTTCGCGGCGGGCCACAACGAGACGGGCATGAAGCAGTCTATCATTGGCGCGCATGCCTTACCATCGACATTCATCGCCCAGTGAGCATTGCATTTCAACTGGCCGAATTCTCCGATGGGGTCATCAGCAGACACCTGCGCAACCCCAAGGTCACATCTGCTACGCTTCTTCGAGCAGACGTCACAAATCAAGCGCCGCGGAATGCGATTTGCTGATGCGGATACCTCCTGAACCGGACGAGCAAATGTCCGCACTGCAACTGCCAATCCCCGCACCCAGTCGTGATCGAACCGCGTCTCCAGTGAAAGTCTCCCGAAAACGGGAATATTCGCGGCTTCGGGCGGAGACTTTTCGCGATCTGGCCCTCCCAAATCGCCAATCCGGAAGGTGGAGACTGATCGCGGGGGCGCGAAAGCCCGCCATTGGCGGGCCTTTCTCATCTCCCGAACCTTGGAGTGGCTGGCTGACTTCGGAGGAATCGAACTTCCACATTCCCGATTGGAAAAAGCCCTTTGAATTGCCGGGAGAATTTCCGCACATTTTGCCGAAATGCGGAGTTGGAGATTTTTGCAGCTAGAAGCTGCGCAGGGGACCCCCACACCCGTCTCCAGCGCCCGCGACACCTCCCGCAATTTTTGGCCAACCTGGCTTTCAGCGCAGGCCTTCGCGAGCGCAAAATTTATGCCGCCCCTTCAGGCAGTCGTAATCGAACCAAGTCTCTGCTGAAAGCTCGATCGCTAGCGGAATACCGAGGCCTCGACGTCCGTGGTCGGCGGCCACATGGCACTATTCGATAATATATCCGAGCGCCCCATATCCCGCCCTTCGTTTGCCCGCCATTCGGGCCAACAGCGGAACCGCTTCGTCAACGTAGTCAACGACAAGAACCTCCATTTTTCCTTCGTGCCGACGGTGCAACCGGCCGACATATTGGGCCAAGGTCCCTTTCCAAGATATGGGCATGGTCAAGAAAAGCGTATCAAGTCGCTGGTCGTCGAAGCCCTCGCCGATATAACGTCCCGTCGCCAAGATCAGGCGCTCTTGGTCGTTGGACACCGCGAGCGCGGCTTTAGAGGCTTTGCGTTCGACAGCTGACATACCGCCCTTTAGCACAACCAGATTGCGCGCGAAGTGCGAGAAACGGCCCTGAAGATAGTCGAGGTGATCCTTGCGTTCTGTAAGGACAACCGGCGACCGTCCTGCTTCGAGCGCCTCCAGCACATCGTTGAATATAATATCGTTGCGCTTCGCATCCTGGGCAAGCGCCGCATAGACCGCCGGCATCGGTGGCCGATCAAGACAACTCAGATGCGTGGGTAAATGAAAATCGGTGGGACGACGCTTGACGCGGTATTTCAGCCCCGATTCGCTCGCCTGAGTGCGAGCATTAACGCTATGCCGGACCGGGCCGCACTGCATGAAGATTATTGGATGGTGTCCGTCCTTGCGAGCAACCGTCGCCGACAAACCTAGGACATAGCGGGCTTTCGCCCGCCGTGCCACCAATTCGAAACTCGTCGCTGATAGATGGTGACACTCATCGATGATCACGTGCCCGTAGTCAGCTACAAGGTCCGAGACCTCGCGGCGATGCACCAGGCTTTGGATTAGAGCAACATCAATGACGCCGGTCGGCTTGCGCTTTCCACCACCGATGACACCGATAGCCTTTGGATCGATATCAAGGAAGGTCTTGAGGCGTTCGACCCATTGGGTGAGCAGTTCCCGACGATGGACAAGGACCAGCACATTCCGGGCCCGATGAGCGATCATCGCAGCAGCGACTATCGTCTTGCCAAAAGCCGTCGTTGCGGCGAGGACTCCGTTATCATGCGATTTCAGATCGTCGAACGCCCGGATTTGTAGACCGTTCAGCACACCCTGGAACCGAGTCCTGGGTGGGAGCGGATTGCCGATAGTTCGAAGGTCCTCAATTTCAGCTTCTGAACCGTGCGTCCTGATAAGCTCCAGGACCTCGTCAAGACAACCGCGCGGAAGCCCAACATGGCTCGGGTGAAGTTCAGCGCAGGAGATAACTCTCGGCTTGCCAAACGTCGACAATCGCATCGCTTGGGCACGATAAAATTCGGGATTCTGGAAGGCGGCTAAGCGGACGAAGCGCGTAACGGCCGCAGGAGGAAGTTCGGCTCGATCGACATAAAGTTGATCCGCGAGCACGAGCTTGACCTTATCGGGCAGCGGAGTTTCGATAGGCGCCGACTGCTTGCGGCGAGAGGGCATCATCAGCCATGGTTCCTCCGCAGCTTCATCTTCGACAGGCATTCGAACACCTAGAACCCGGCCACGAATCTCCGCTTCCGCAACAATGCCGGACACGGCATCGGCGGAAAACCGCGACTGGGACGATAGGAAAGCCCACTGATCTTCGTACGGGCGCCCATCGTCGTCTATAAAGACGCTATTGCCGCTGTTGCGCGCTTTCCTCTGCAAAGGCAGAGCGATCAGGTTGCCGAAACCGCCGAGCGGCATCGTATCCTGACTGGGGAAGAAGCGATCGTAAGAGGCGAAGCCAATTTCTGGTCTTCGGTCAAGGGTCTCGGTCAGGATTGCAGAGCCGAGTTGACGAGCCAATCGCGCCGGAACCGGCTCCGAGAAGAAAATCCAGACGTGCCCGCCATTGCCGGATCGTGACCGTTCGAGCGCAGCGGGGATCCCCTTCGCACGACAAGTGCCAATCATGGCCAAGGCGTCGACCATCCAATCGTTTTTGTCGAAATCGGCGGCCAAGAACCAGCACGTTTCATCCGGTAGCATTGGATAGACACCCGCCACGAAGTCGGCATCGGCATGCCGCTGGCGGTCCCCTCCGCGAAGATGTTTTTCTATTACGCTGTCGGATACGGGGATGAACGCCTGGTGAGCGCATTCCCCGCACTTTACTTGGGGCTTCCCGCACGTCCCCCTGACCCATTCGTTAGTGCAAGCCGGGGAGTAGCCTGATCTGTCCGGCTTTCGATTTTCCCAACGGATCGGGAAGATATCGGGGCGACCAGCGAACAACCGTCGGAAAAGCGCTACCTTTTCGGCTGTTGAGGAAGACGTCGTTACAGTAGGCGAGCTTGGATTATCCGATGGTGCAAGAGGTCGATCAACGCGGACCGGCTTGTCTCGGTGGCATTCAAGCGCAACGAGGCGTTCCTCAAGTGCGGCACGTTCGGCTTCCAGCGCAGCAAGCCGGGTTCGAATACCAGTGGCCTCGTCTTTTGCAGCATCGCTCATAGGTCTTTGCGGCTAAGTTTCAGGATCAGCCAACTTTCTAAGAATATCGGATCTCCGACCGTCCACCAGTATTCGAATGGTTCCATCCAGTGACGCTAGAATCCTGCCGGTTTTCAACGCCATACCGAGTATAGGCACCCATGTCGGCGAGGCGGACGGAACCCCTGGCACTATCGCCGGGGAGTAGCGAGAGCACCATCGCCGCGACTTCGTGGATACCTAAAATGGATCGGATCGAAGATTGGTCAATCTTTAAATCGGCAAATCCCGGCGCAAAAGCGACTGCATGACCTCACCCAGTGCGATCGAACCAAGTCTCCAATGAAGGTCTCCCGAAAACGGGAATATTTCAGAAGTTAGCCGGAGACTTTAAGGTATTCTCGCTAAGATTGTCTTATTCTTGGAATCAAGAGACACTACATAAACTCACGAAAGCCCGCTAATAGCGCCACTTTTATGAATTTTTCAGACCACTCTCTTAGGTTGATTGACTGGCTGGCTGGGGCGGGAGGGATCGAACCTCCGAATGGTGGAATCAAAATCCACTGCCTTACCACTTGGCGACGCCCCAAAGCTGTCTGGAAAGCGGCGGGACAGGCCTTGCCGCGGATTCCTTTCTGGCAACGCCGGTCTATAGAGGGAGTTGGGCCATTTCAACAGGCTAGAGCCCCGTTTCCGGTGGAATCGAACGCGGAGGATTTTTCAGCGCATAACGCGGCATGGTGCCCCCGCGAGCCCTGTTGTTTTGGGCCCGAAAATGCCCCGTTTGACGCGCTGCCGGCGCCCTTTTCCATCCATCGGAGAGTTGAGAGAAGCGCGGTTTCGTGGGAAGACGGCGGTCCGCTGCTCCAATCCTTTGGCGAGACACCGACATGACCTATCGCGCGCCGATCAACGACATGCTGCTGGCCCTCCATCACGGCGCGGGCCTGCAGGCCGCCGTGAAAGCCGGCCATTACGGCGATTTCGACGGCGACATCGCCGCCGCCGTGTTGGAGGAAGCCGGCCGTTTTGCCTCTGACGTGCTGGCGCCGCTGAACCGGATCGGCGACGAAAACGGCATCAAGCTCGAGAACGGCCAGGTGACCACCGCCCCCGGCTGGCCCGACGCCTACCGGCGCTGGAGCGAAGCCGGCTGGAACGCGGTGTCCGGATCGGAGGCGTTCGGCGGCCAGGGCCTGCCGCTTGCGATCAACGCCGCCTGCACCGAAATCTGGAGCGCCTCGAACATGGCGTTCGGGCTCTGCCCGTTGCTGACGCTGAGCGCGATCGAGGCGCTCGATGCGCATGGCAGCGAGGAGCTGAAGAAGATCTATCTGGAAAAGCTGGTGTCCGGCGCCTGGACCGGCACCATGCATCTCACCGAGCCGCAGGCGGGATCGGACGTCGGCGCGTTGCGTACCCGCGCCGAACGCGCGGCCGATGGCAGCTATCGACTTTCCGGCACCAAGATCTTCATCACCTATGGCGATCACGACATGACCGACAACATCGTGCATTTCGTGCTGGCACGATTGCCCGATGCGCCCGCCGGCACCAAGGGCATTTCGCTGTTCCTGGTGCCGAAATTCCTGGTCAACGCCGATGGCTCGCTCGGCGCGCGCAACGACATTTATCCGAGCGGGATCGAGCACAAGCTCGGCATTCACGCCTCCCCCACCTGCACCATGACCATCGGCGACAAGGGCGGTGCGGTCGGTTATCTGATCGGCGAGGAAAATCGCGGCATGCACTGCATGTTCACGATGATGAACCAGGCGCGGCTTGGCGTCGGCCTCGAGGGCGTCGGCATCGCCGACCGCGCCTACCAGCAGGCGCTGGCCTTTGCGCAGGAACGCCGCCAGGGCCGCGCCGCCGGCAGCACCGGCAACGGCATGGACCCCATCATCGTTCACCCCGACATCAAGCGGATGCTGATGCAGATGCGCGCGCTCACCGCGGCGGCGCGCACGATCTGTTATGCCACCGCGGTGGCGCTCGATATTTCGATCCGGGCCACCGACAGCCAGATACGAAGTGCTGCCGCGGCCCGCGGCGCATTGCTGACGCCGATCGCCAAAGCGTTCTCCTCCGATATCGGCAACGAGGTGACCGCGCTCGGCGTGCAGGTCCATGGCGGCATGGGATTCATCGAGGAGACCGGCGCGGCGCAGCATTATCGCGATGCCAGGATCACCACGATCTATGAAGGCACCAACGGCATCCAGTCGATCGACCTCGTCACCCGCAAGCTCGCCGCCAATGGCGGCGCGGCGGTCTGGACCTTGCTCGGCGAACTCACCGAAATCGTGATCCGGGTCGAGACCTCGAACGATCCGGCGTTCGGCACCACCGGCGCCAAACTGCGCGATGCGTTGCAAGCGCTCGACCGCACCAGCCGGTGGTTGCTGGAGCGCGTGACCTCGGCGCCCAACGAAGCGCTGGCGGGTGCCACGCCCTATCTGCGGCTGTTCGGATCGACGCTCGGCGGATGCATGCTCGCCGGTGAAGCGCTCGCCGCACGCGACCTCGGCGAAGGCGCCGGCGATCCGGAGCGCTACGTCACGCTGGCCAGATTCTTTGCCGAAAACATTTCGGTGCAGGCAACCGCGCTGGAGCGCACCGTGATGGACAGCGCCGAGGCCGTGAACGGCGCCGATGCGGTATTGCTGGCGTAGGTTTCCCGCCGAAAAGTGCGCCATAAAAAGTAAGCGGTCATTCCGGGGCGCGAGCGAAGCGAGCGAGCCCGGAATCCATAGCCCCTGCAGGGAGTATGGATTCCGGGCCTGCGCCAAGATGGCGCATCCCGAAGTGACGCAGACAAATTTCAGCAAATGGCAAGACACAGTATCGCCTTCTCGCGGCGCGAAGCGCCCGAGTTGTGCGGGAAGAAACCCTCGGAAAATCAGAGGGCGCAGGGAAAGCCGGGTGCCCGTTGCACCCGCAGCCGCGCGTGGTGTGTGGAAAGCACGCGCGTTAGTCACCACAGGTCCACCGGAACACCCGGCCTTCCCTGCGCAATGGTTTTAACGGCTGCTTCGAGCTCTCCCTGGTGACCGGGCTTTGTTGCCACCGTCATCGGCAGATATTTCTGCCAACTTGACGCCGGCGTCGAGGCGTCAGGACCACACGACTTCGCCGTCCGCCTTGATGCTTTCGTCTGCAGCATCATCAGCGTCCACCGGATTCCTCCCCGCGTCCGTGACGATCGCGATACGCCCTCCATCGGGTCAGAACGGGAGCGATATAGAAGTGATTTGGGTCCGGCGGGAATCAAAATATTTTTGTGATCGGGACTGGACTGGTAGCATCAGCTTGATTTGGTTCGACAATTTAGTCCCAGCGCGCAGGGCGGCCAAACCCCCCAAGGCGGCGCAAAGCGCGGCTGCGGAGCCAAACACGGTGCCGAAAGCCGGCGCCTCGGGATTCCGAAAGTTTTAATCTATTCGTCTGCACCATCCCCCTTCGAACCAAGGGGTGTGTCATGAGTAACCTCGATCGCGTTTCCGGAAGCTTTCTCGCTGTCATCGTCGGAGGCTTGGCCATCCTGTGCGGCGGCCTGATCGTCATCGCGATCGGCTACTGACGCGTCCATCCCGGCGACCTCAGGCGCCACCCGTTCACGGGCCCGCGAGGCCAGCGGATCTTCGAAGCATCATTTTCCCGCTAGGCCTCGGAAGTTTCCAGCTTCTCGAGCGATTCCCCGATCGGCAGTGTCATGCAAAAGACAGCGCCGCGAGGTTGGTTCGGTGTTGCCCAGAGCCGGCCGCCATGCGCTTCGACGATCGAGCGGCAAATCGACAACCCCATCCCCAAACCACGGGGCTTGGTCGTATAGAACGCCTCGAAGATGCGCGCGAGGTTCGTCGGAGGCAGCCCTGGACCCGAATCGCTTACCGCGACAAGCACGCCGCCGGACTCGACCTCACTGGTGGTGCTGATCAGCAGCTCGCGCGATCCCTCCCTGACCTCGCTCATTGCTTCAATCGCGTTCATGATCAAATTCAGCATCACCTGTTGCAATTGGACTCTGTCTCCCAAAATGTTTGGCAGGCCCTCCGACAGTTGCATCTTCACCAAAACACCATGCTCTGACATCGCAGCGCGAGTTAGTCTCACAATCTCCAAGATTGCTTCGTTTATCTTCAGTTGTCCCTTCCGCGCCGGCGCCTTCTTGGAGAAATCACGAATCCGGCTCACGATATCAGCGGCCCGCTTGCCGTCGCTGATAATACGGTCGATCAATGGCTTGGCCCTTTCCGAATTTGGCGGCTGATGGGCGAGCCAGCGTACAGCGGTTTCGGCATTCGTAAGCAAGGCAGCGATAGGTTGGTTGACTTCGTGGGCAATGGAGGCCGTGAGTTGGCCCATGGTCGCGACACGGTTCGCGTGCGCCAGCTCCGCCTCCGCGCGTTTTCGTTCGGTCAGGTCGATCACGAAAGCGACAGCCTGGTTTCCGGTCTCCTCGAAGCGCGCCACACCGACCAGCACCGGCACGCGGCTGCCATTTTTGTGGAAATATTCCTTCTCGAATGGCTGCAGGGTCCCCGTCAATTTCACTTCGTCGACCCGCTTTGCGTCGCCAGCGCGCCATTCCGGCGGCGTCAGGTCCGTCCAGCGCATGCGGCCGGATACGAGATCCTCACGCTCGTATCCCACCATGCTAAGAAACGCGTCGTTCGCCTCAACAATCCGACCTCCGAGGTCGATAATAAGGATTCCGATGATGTTGGCGTCGACAAGGCGTCGGACCCTCGCTTCCCGTTCCTGGAGATCGCCATAGAGGCGCGTGTTCTCGAGCGAGATCGCCGCTTGCCCAGCGAGCTGTTCCAGGACGGCGATCCGAGCTGGCGTGAATGCGTGTGAAGTCAGGGCGTTTTCGAGAAGGAGAATCCCTGTCAATTCCCGCTGTTTGATCAGCGGAAGGCAGAGGATCGACTTCGATTGCCGGCCGCCCAGATAGTCGTCGCCGGAGAACAAGTTGGGTTTGGAGGCATCATCGAGAATCACGCTTTCTCGTGTACGGATGACGTAGCGGACGAGGGATTCGGGGCAGGTAATCCGGGTGATCGGCTCCTGGCGCATGGTGACTTCGACCCGATCGCCGGTCGCCCGCGCCTCCGCCTGGATCAGATATTCGTGCTCTGACGGGAGTATCAAAAGGCCGCGATCCGCTCCCGCGTTTTCGATCGCGATCGTCATCAGCCGGTCGATCAGCTTCGGCAACAAGATCTCACCAGATAAGGCCTGCGATGCCTTGACGACGCTCGCGACATCTAGCTGCTCGATCGCGGAGCCAATGGCCGCGGAAGGACGCCCCTTCTCAACGGCGGCCAAATGTGGATAAAGCCGATCGAGCTGCCGCACCTTGCCGTCTGCGCCCCAGCGGAGATAACAATTCCTGGCCTCGCGCCGATGGGCGTTGGCGGATGTCTCGGAGCCGCGCGCGCTGTAGAACCGGGCGGCCACCTCATAGGCTACGCCTTCGTTCTGAACGAAACCCTGCTCGCGGGCCGAGCGAATGGCCCGCTCATAGAGGCGCATGGAGTCGAGGTCGCGGCTTTCGATCCGGGCGATTTCCGCGCCGACCAGTGCGGCCCGATTTTCGAAATCCCCCCCCCCCCCCCCCCCCCCCCCCCCCCCCCCCCCCCCCCCCCCCCCCCCC
>JAJYAH010000880.1 GCA_021779635.1 Pseudomonadota bacterium
CGCCGATCGCTGGGACATCTGGTACCTCAACGCCGGCATGGCTTTCAGCGAAAGCAAGCGCTGCGAAGAGGAAACTTTCATGCGCACCTTCGACCGTGCCTTCGCCGTCCGCCATCAGCGCGCGCTGGCCGCGATGATCGAACGCATAGGTCTCGACTATTTCACGGTCGACTGCGCGGAAAACCGGCGCGGCGAGCTGTTGATCTTCGAGGCCGACAACACCGCGGTCGTGCACAACATGGATTCGCCGGAGCTGTTTCCCTACAAGGCTCCGCAGATGCGCCTGGTATTCGAGGCCTTCGCCGCGATGCTGTACCGCCGCGCGCGCGAAGGCCGCGAGAACGCGGCCTGACAACGCGAAACGCGAAGGCTAGAGTCTTTTCCGTTCCGATGGAATCGGAACGGAGGCTCTATGTCTTTATTTGACGCGTTTTCTTCACGCGAACCGGTATCGACTTCGCTGGAAAACGGTCCAGGGAGGCGGCTAATATAAGACCGTCTTACCAATCTCAAAGAAGCCGCACTTAGACCTGGCCAGGCGCAAGCCCATGTGCGGAGGATGTTTTCTATTGAATGTGTGGAGCGACAAATATTGCTGCGGCGGAAAAATCTCTCGCGGGTGAACGGAAACGTCAGCACTTCCCGCGATCCGCCGGTTTTCCTGTTCCGAAACCATGTCCAAAGCCCGACGTTGAAATGGCGGAATTGGACAGGGGGAACCCGAGGCACCGGACCATGGAACCGGTCACTGTCGAATCCGCGGCGCGATCTTTCCGCTCATGGATATGAACCCGAGAAGTGCGAGCCGGTACCTTCGTGCCGCCGCAATTCCGAAGTTCCGTGCGCTGCATGAACTCGAGGAAACCGCGATGAAGAAACTTCTTGTCGCCGCGCTAATTGCAGGATCGCTGATTTCAGCCGAAGCAAGAGCTCAGGAGCGCGCTGGAGATGCTGCGTTGGGCGCGGTGTCGGGAGCGGTCGTTTTGGGACCCGTGGGGGCGGTGGCAGGTGCGGTGATAGGATATACGGCAGGGCCATCGATCGCGCATTCTTGGGGAGTTCGGCGGTCCGGCTCGCGGTCTCACGCTCGACGTACAACGCAACTCGCGAAATCCGATCCTCGATCCTCGAAGCAAAATTCCAATATTCAAAGCGACGCGACGCAGAATGCGTCGATACAGGGCAACGGAAAGCCGGCGGCGGTTAAGGTAAGCTCGCCGCCACCCACTAAATCTCCCGAGACACCGACGGGAGCCACGCCGCCAGTCCAGGGATTTGAATGACTTTGATATTTTTTCGTACGGTCAAGCGTTTCGCGGGCGACAAGGTCTTCAGGAGTCCGCCGGCGGGTCTTGATTGACCAGATAAGACGCGAGCATTTTGCGCGCGTCGGCGCGGCGCGTGGCCCGCCATTCCGGCCTGGACAGATCCTGTTCGAAGATGATCGACAGGGTATGAACGTTGGACACGTGAAACTGGCTCAGCGCCACCATCATAACATAGAGCCGCAACGGGTCGATGTCGTTTGCGATGGTTCCTTCGGCGGCGCCGCGCGAAAGCAGCCGCTTGATCATCTCCAGAACCGGGAATGACATCTCGCGAATCCGCGAAGATTTTTTCATATAGCGTGCCTTGGTCAGATTCTCGGTCGTCAGAAGCCTGACGAGGTAGCCGCTGCGCTCAAAATGCGCGTTCATGAAATCAAACAGCTGAAGCAGGCCTTCCACGGGATCGAGATGCTCGACATCGAGACCGAGCTCTTCGCCGCGCAGTTCCGCCAGCGCGTTTTCAAGGGCGGCGACATAGAGCGCGGATTTGCTCCCGAAATGCTGGTAGATCATTCGCGGATTGGTGCCCGCTTTCTGAACGATGCGGCTGATGCGGGCGCCGGCTAGGCCGTGGGCGGCGAATTCGGCGGTGGCCGCGCGCATGATCTGCTCGCGGCTCTGCTGCGCGGTGCGTCGCGGGCGGCGCAGCCGGGGTGCAGGCCGGGCGCGGGCAGCGGGTTCCTCGATTGAATCTCTTTGGGTCATGCCGTTCCGATCACATCCGCATAACGGACGCCGAGGTCGAGCAGCGCGCGATCGTGCCCTCGCAATGCCAGCACCGATAATCCGACCGGACACCCCTCGACCTTGCCCGCCGGCAGGCTGATTTGCGGAATGCCGGTGTGGCCCGCGATCGAGGTCAAGGTCAGGGCGTCGCGGTAAAAACTGCCAATCTCGTCTTCTGTGGCGTCGATACGGAGTGCGATGCAGGGCGCGGTCGGGATCAAAAGTCCGGTGCCGTCGCCGAGCGCCTCGCGCACGCGCCTGGCGATCGAGGCGCGGAAGGGCTGATAGCGGACCATTTCGGCCGGTGTGATCGATGCGGCGTCGGCGAACCGCGGCGCGATCCTGTCTCCGAAGCGCGGTTTGGCCGAACTGATCCACGGGCCAAGCTGGGTCCAGATCTCCGCTCCCTGCAGAACGCGATAGCATTCGAGCCATTGCTGCGCCTCGCCCTCGAACAGGGAAATCTCATCAATGATGTCGAAGGCCGCGCATGCACGACGCAATGCCGCCGCGACGCCGGCATCAGCCAGCGCGAGGGCATCCCGCACCAGCCGAAAGCGACGGATCGGGGCGGGTGACGCCTTGGGCAGAAGCACGTCGCCGGCATGGGAAAGCGTCGTGGCATGTCGCGCGAACCAGCCGACGGTGTCGTAGCTCGGCGCAAAGGGCATCACGCCAGCCAGCGATATAGCGTCATGGGTGGGCCGAAAGCCGCAGACGCCGACAAAGCTTGCAGGCACGCGCACCGAGCCGCCGGTGTCGGTGCCGAGGGCAAAATCCACCAGTCCCGCGGCAACGGCCACCGCCGATCCGCTTGACGATCCGCCGGGAATGCGATCCGGGCACCCCGGATTGACCGGCGTGCCGTAATGCGCGTTGACGCCTTCGAGGCTGAATGCGAGTTCGTCGGTGATGGTCTTGCCGACCAGGCTGGCGCCGGCCGCAAGCAGCGCTTCCACTGCCGGCGCCGATCGCGCCGCGGG
>JAJYAH010000881.1 GCA_021779635.1 Pseudomonadota bacterium
TCACCAGGCGCGGAAAATAAACCTTGCTGTACAGGACCGCGTTCGTCGTCAGCGTGTCGGACGTGCGATTGAGGTTCGCCACAAAATATTGCCAGCACAACAGGCCGGCAAAGTAGAACAGGAAAGTCGACAGGCCATCGGTCGGGATCGACATGATGCCGCCGAACACCACCGTAAAGACCAGCGTCGTCATCAGCGGCTGGATGACGAACCACAACGGGCCGAGCAGGGATTGCTTGTAGTTTGCAAGCGTATCGCGGCGCACGAAGAGCATCACGAGATCGCGGTATCGCCAGACTCCGCGCAAGTCCGGCATATATGCAGCGCCGGCGGGGTCGATCAACGTACTCCAGTCTTCGGCTTCGGTCGTATTCACGGACGTGACCTCAAAACTCCGTCGCGGGGCGCTGCCGATGTCGCTTTCCACCGGCTGCAGCGAACAGGTGAAAGCGGGCGTCATCCTGTGGTTGACGATGGCTGGTTCAAACCTGGCGGTGCAATATTGGGCCGCCGCCGGAGCCATCCTGCGCAGACCATGTTGACGTTCATCGCCTGAACGGTATACTTGTTCACGAGATGAACGAGTTTGGCAAGTCCTAATTTGTGATGACGAGCGGCGGTGAGCACCACGACATGCAGGAGGCGCGCATTATGCTTGGCCTGCTGGAGTCGGTGGAGCGGGATGGCGAGCAGACGCAGCGCCGGCTGGCGTCCGAGCTCGGCGTCGCGCTCGGGCTGATCAACGCTTACATGAAGCGCTGCGTGACCAAGGGCTTGATGAAGGTGTCCGAGGCGCCTGCGCGGCGCTACGCCTACTACCTCACTCCCCAAGGTTTTGCAGAAAAGGCGCGTCTGACTGTCGAGTATTTCTCGCACTCGTTGTCGCTGTTCCGGCGGGCCCGCAGCGAATACGCCGGACTGTTCACCGACGCGACGGGCAGGGGATTTTCGCGCATTGTACTTGCCGGCGTGTCGGACCTTGCCGAGATCGCAACGATCTGCGCGCTCGAGGTCTCAATCGAAGTCGTGGCTGTCGTCGATCCCGCGTGCGCCAAGCCGAAGTTCGTCGGCGTTCCGGTTCTGGGATCGTTCGACGAGTTGGACGTGCCGGTCGACGCCATCATGATCACCGCATTCCCGAATGCTGCTGATGTCTGGCGCGAGGCGTGCGGGCGTTTCGGCGCCGATCGGGTCTTCGTGCCGCAGTTGCTTGGGCTATCGGAGCCGGTCAGCTCATAGGCGTGGCGAGTGTCCCGTCGTTGAGGCGAACAGCGCATCGCTGGGGTAATCAGGGACAGTTAGCGGAACAGGGGCGGAGGGGAATGAAGCACTACTATAAGCAACTGGATGGGTTGCGCGCCATCGCCGTCATCACGGTCATGATAGGCCACTTCTGCCCTTATCCGATCATCAGCAAATTTGTCGGGTACGGCGACACGGGCGTGGTGATATTTTTCTGCCTGAGCGGATTTCTGATCACGGGCATCTTGCTCGATCTCAAGGAACTGCCGCAGAGCCGGATCAGCCTGTTGGGGACGTTCTATGCAAGGAGAGCTGTCAGAATATTTCCCATCTACTATCTGGTCATTGCTGTGGGCGTCGCGGTCGGCTCCACGCCGGTCATCGCCAATTTGCTGAGACTGCTGACCTACACCGCAAACTACGTTCCCGGCCTGCCCATCATTACAGACTTGGGGCCGTTCCCGCATTTGTGGTCACTCAGCGTGGAGGAGCAGTTCTATCTCGCCTGGCCTTTGCTGATCTTTCTCATGCCGAGGAGATTCATGCCGGCCACCATTCTCGCAGTTATTTGTTCGTCCCTGACCTTCAAGGCGTACGGAGCCGTATCCGGGGCGAGCTACACCGTGATCTACCGGTCAGTGTTTTCTTGCATGGATTCGCTCGCAGCCGGCAGCGCGTTGGCGCTTGCCCGTCCGTGGCTTCCGCAGCTCTTTGCCAAAGTTGGAAATCGCGTCGTATTTCTGTCGATCGCGCTTGTCGCCCTTCTCACGGCGATCAGATTTTGGGTCGATGCGGACCCATGGTATCGCGGGCATGAGGTCCTTGGACTGATCTATTTTCAGTCCATCATTTTGCTCTCATGCACCGTCATCGCTGCCGCGGTCTCCGGCAAACGTTGGCTGCTGTCGTCGTTTCTGGAAACTTCTCCGATGGTTTCGACGGGGCGGATTTCCTATGGCCTCTACGTCTATCATTACTTCATGCCGTATATGGCGATCATGCTGGTCCCTCGTATCCATTCCCGATTTCCAGCATTGACGACCGTCGCGGTCAGTTTCGCGGTAGCCGCCATATCGTGGTTTGTGATCGAAAAGCCGTTGCTCGCTCTGAAGCCTTCGTTTTCGCGTCGGCAGGGCCCGATTGAAGAACCTGCGGCAACTGCCATAGCGCAGGGATCTTGATCGACGCGCGGGCGATATCTCTTGTTGGAATATCGTATTGAAACTCTCTCGGTGCTTTTTCGGGTCAGTACCGGCTCGAATAGTTGCCTGGGCATTCCTCGGCCCCGCCATAAAGCGAATGAAATTCAATGGGTTGAAATTGTTCGTATCATGAACGTCCGCCTTGACGTTCATGACTTGAACGCTGTAATAGCGTTACGCACTGGCGGAGCGCGGAATGGGCCGCTTGCTCGTGCGATCGCGTTGCCCGCCTTGCGGGACGAGATGTAACGGCGGAAGGGGCGCTATGAGTCAAATGGCCGCACGCTGGTATGTCGTTCAGACCCACGTCAATGGCGAAGCCAAAGCCGCGCTGAACCTGATCCGCCAGGGCTACGAGATCTACCTGCCGCGCTATCTCAAGTGTCGGCGCCATGCGCGCAAGACCGAGTTCGTCGCAAGGCCGCTGTTCCCGCGCTATCTGTTCGTGGCGGTGGATATCGCCGCGCAGCGCTGGCGCTCGATCCAGTCGACATCGGGCGTCTCGCATCTCGTCACCCATGGCAACGAGCCGGCGACCGTGCCCCAGGGCGTTGTTTCTGCGCTGAAGGCGCGAGAGGATGCGAACGGCTTCG
>JAJYAH010000114.1 GCA_021779635.1 Pseudomonadota bacterium
CGCGTATGAAGACGCCGATCGGTTCCTAGCGGAGCAGGATGAGACACGAACGCGCTTTGATCGGGTCGCCAAGTTGGTGGAGGGATTTGAAACTCCGTATGGGTTGGAGCTGCTATCGACTGTCTATTGGGTCGCAAAAAATGAAAGTGCCCAGACTCTGTCTGAGGTCGAATCCAAAGTCTACGATTGGAATGACCGTAAGCGGCGGTTCACACCCGGGCAGATTGCAGTTGCCTTGAATGTCCTTGGCGAGCGGGGTTGGCTGGAGCGGGACGTTGCGATCCGCCCGAGACTTCCTACGGCTATAGCTACAGCTCGGGTAGCTTCAGCGTAGTCGACAACCCGGGCCGGAGCGCGACGCCGCGTCAATCTAGGACTTGACGATCAAATGATGCGTTACAGCATCGTTGGGCTGGTGCATGCCAAGGCGATGCCCGTGTTACTACCGCGGAGGAGCGGGACGTATGGATGCGGGCGCCGTGGAATGAAGCATCACAATTGCAGCGCCCATTGCCGGATTCGGCGCTTGTCGAGATCAAGCGCGGCGCCGCGAAGGAAGATGATGGCGCTGGCACAACAATGACGTCGTAAGGGGGGCTTGGTGCATATTCGGTCGATCGCAATTTCTGGCTTCCGGTCCTTCGGACCGGAGGTTCGCAAGGTCGTTTTGGCGGCTGGCCTGACCGGCATTGTTGGCCCAAACGCGTCTGGCAAGACCGCGCTACTCCAAGCGCTCACAAAGCTGTTCGGCATCAGCCGGGCCCAGCGGACAATCTACCGCTCGGACTTTTATCTTCCCGCCGACACCCCGCCCGACGACCGTTCGACGCGCGAACTGTTCATCGATGTGGTCATCTCGCTGCCTGAGTTGAAGAACGGAAAGGCGACGGCCGACACCGTGGCCCCGGTGTTCAAACACATGCAGATCAAGGGACCGAAGTCCACGCCGCGATGTCGTCTGCGCCTTGAGGCCAAGTGGGAGGATGACGGCACCGCCGATGGCGAGGTGACCCAGGAGCTTTATTGGGTTCATACGCTCGATGCCGACATCGAAGACAAGGACAAACACAAGGTTGCCGCCACCGACCGTGGCTTGATTCAGGTCTATTACACACCGGCCGCCAGGGATGCGGGAGCACAGATCCGCGCCACCACCGGTGCGCTGGCGGCACGACTTCTGCGCGCCATCGAGTGGTCAAAGAAAACGCGCGAGGCGGTCGATGCCGCCACCAAGGAGCTATCTGATGCATTCGGCGGCGAGGCCGCCATAGCCGCGATCAGTAGCGCTCTATCCGACCGCTGGGACGAACTGGACGATAGCAGCGACGCCGATCCGCGGCTGGCGCTGATCGCGCAGCGGTTCGATCAGGTCGTCGCCAAGATCCAGGTCCTGTTCCAATTCGGCGCAGGCAATATCGAGCGCGGGATCGATGCGCTCAGCGACGGTCAACAGTCGCTGTTTTATTTCGCGCTGGCCGCCGCGGTCTTTGACCTGGAGCGGAAGGCGGTCGCGAAATCGATCAAGGGATTCCACGCGGACACGCTCCGCGTGCCGGCGCTCAGCATTTTTGCCATCGAAGAACCAGAGAACCATTTATCCCCTTACTATTTATCGCGGATCATCAGCCAGGTCAGGTCGCTGATCGACACGAATTCGGCGCAAGCGCTGGTCACCAGTCATTCTCCGGCTGTGCTGAGCCGGGTCGAACCTGAAGAGGTCCGCTATTGCCGCTGCGATCCGAAGACGCGCGAAACGACCGTGCGGTCCGTGAAGCTGCCGGAAGACGACGAGGAAGCCAGCAAGTTCGTGCGCGAGGCCGTGCTCGCATTCCCGGAATTGTATTTTGCGCGCTTCGTGTTGCTGGTCGAGGGCGATTCCGAACAGATCGTCATGCCGAAACTGGCAGGAGCCAAGGATATCCTGATCGACCAGTCATTTGTCGCCATCGCTCCGCTTGGCGGGCGTCACGTTCAGCATTTCTGGCGCCTGCTCGGACATCTCGGAATTCCTTACGCCACCCTACTCGACCTTGATCTCGGCCGGACCGGCGGCGCATGGGGCCGCGTCAAGACCACGATCGAGCAACTGATCGCCAATGGCGCGCCCAAGGATCAGGTTTTGGCCATTAAGGACGGCGTATTGTCCGATGACAGCCTCGCCAAGATGCACACTTGGAAGGTGACAAACCACAAGACACTGCAAGGCTGGATTAACGACCTGCACAATTACGGCGTGTACTTCTCGCAGCCGCTTGATTTCGACATGGCTCTACTAGCCGCCTATCCGGACGCATACGAGAAGGTCATCACCGAAGGCGGCGGACCCAAACTCGACGTTGAAACCGCAGCCAAGGCGGTGCTCGGAAATGACGGCAAGGGGCTGGCGGACTATGTCGGCCCGACGGAAGCGTTCAAGGAGCTGATGCCCGCCTACCGCTACCACTTCATGACGCACAGCAAGCCCGCGACGCATCTGCGTGCCTTCACCCATCTCGATCCGAAGCAAATCGCGGAAAATATGCCAGAGCCTTATGGGGACCTGCTCGAGCACATTCGCTGCAAGGCATCCTGGGACTGATTGTCATGTTGCTGACCGCTCGAAGAATACAGCCTGCCGATTGGACACCCATCGACGTCGAGGAACTCGAGGCGAATGCCCTCGACGTTGTCCGTTCGACGAATAATCGCTCGGTCATTGCCGGGCCGGGCTCCGGCAAAACAGAGCTGCTGGCTCAGCGTGCCGCATACCTTCTGCAATGCGGCATCGCTGAACCTCCGCGGCGTATTCTCGCCATCAGCTACAAGCGCGACGCCGCCCGGAACATCGCGGCCCGCGTTCGTCAACGCTGCCACCCTAATCAAGCTCACCGTTTTGACTCGCAGACCTTCGACGCTTTCGCAAAGAGCCTGGTCGACCGGTTCGGCCAGGCGCTTCCGGCGCGGTGGCGTCCGACCTCCGATTATCGGATTGCACAGGCGCGCGACCCGATCATCCGGGATTTTCTGCAAGGCCTCGCGCCGCCCGCCGAGATCGGAAAGAAGGCCGACATCATGGCCATCGCCGTCAAGACCTTCGAAAAACGGGTGGTGCGCGCCGCTTTGCCCGAGCAGGGCTTCGATTCCAAGACCCCGGCGGAATGGGCGGTTGAACAATTCTGGGAGTCCTGGCTGCACGAGCAGGCGCGCAGCAGTCTGACATTTGCGATGATCGGGAGGCTCGCCGAGCTGCTTGTCCGCACCAATCCGGTCGTCCGCAAGTCGTTGCGGCTGACCTACCCGTTCCTGTTTATGGATGAGTTCCAGGACACGACCCGCGTGCAATATGATCTGGTCAAGACCATTTTCCGCGGGTCGCAGACCGTGGTGACAGCGGTCGGCGACAAGAAACAGCAGATCATGCGCTGGGCGATGGCGATGGAGGATCCGTTCGGCGCCTACGAGGCCGATTTTGGCGCCGTGCGCACGCCGCTGGTCAATAACTACCGATCCTCACCGGCGCTCGTAAAAATCCAGGGCGTCCTTGCCAAGGCGCTGGACGACAAAGCTGTTCCGCCGAAATCAAAATCCACCGGCTCCATCAGCGGCGACAGTTGCGCGGTGTGGGACTTCACGACGCCGGCTGCGGAAGCGCAAGCACTCGCGGCGTTCGTGGCCAGCGAGATGGCGACCTACAAGCTCAAGCCCCGTGATTTCGCCCTGCTGGTGCGGATGCGGGCCGCGGAGTTCATAAAAGTGCTTGGACCCGCATTCGCGGCGAAGGGATTGACCCTGCGAAACGAGGCCGCGATGGTCGGCGAGGTCGAGCTGCAGGTGTTGCTCGCTGAGGATTTCTCACAAATATTGATGGTGTTCCTTCGCTTGGCGACGATGGAGCAAGCGGGTCCACGCTGGACCGCATGTATCGACGAGCTTTGCTTCCTGTGGGGTTTGACGGAGGAGAACGCCGCCGAACAGGCCAGGGCCGCGCGCGAGCTGGACCTGTTCGCGGAACAGTTTCGCGCGGCATATCCCTCGCCCGCAGCCGACAAAACCAGTGTGGTGGTGAAGTCAGTGATTGATTTCGTCGGCCGTCAGAACATCGCCTCCGCCTCGCCGGCTTACCATTACGGCGATTGGCTGGACAAGTTGATCGACGCGGCGACGCTGCACTTGCAGGCATCCTGCTCCGGCGCGAAGGACTGGACCGAGGCAGTGGACCGTTATGAAGGTCTCGATTCCGTGCCGCTCATGACGGTGCACAAGAGCAAGGGTCTTGAATACCACACCATGATTTTCGTGGGGCTTGAGGATACGGCTCTCTTCAATTTTCAAAATCAGACGGACGAGGAGACAGCAGGTTTCTTCGTCGCTTTCAGTCGGGCGCGCCAGCGCGCCTTGTTTACCTATTGTCCTGCGCGCGGCGATCGCAACACGATCGCGCCGCTTTATCAGCTTCTGGACTCGGCCGGCGTGAAAACCTTTGAGAAGGGCTAGAGTGCCGGACGGTGGCAACCCGTATCTGGCTTAAAATGCGGGCAGATTGTGAGTCGGGGCGCCAAGCACGATCCAGCCTAGACTAGGGTCGGATCTCCTGCAAGGACTGATTTGCCGCATCGTAGACCCGGATCTGGAGCATCGGAAAGCGGAGCTTCAGCTCGGTCGCACCGCGCTCGGCTCCCTCTTTGGTACTGAATTCGGTCTTGATACGGCCGTCGATTTCCAGAGCGTATCCAGTCTCTGGTCTGTCTTTGGAATGAAGTGCCATGTCCCCTGATCCGGCAATTTGCCACCGAGGATGCCTTGGCTACGGCGAGTCTAGCCAGTCAGGCAAGATCGATGAGCGATGGACGATGCAACGTCACGCGCCCTGACGATTTGGGCGCGACAGGCGCCAATAGGGTATGGCGCAGGCGTTAATGGCGTCTTGTGATGCGCCGGGACGCGCAATGATTTCATCGGCTCCGGCGGGCAAGATGATGATGATCGGGCGGTATCGCCAGCGGCTCTTGAAAGACGATGCTACCCGACGCCTCGCCCGGAAGGTCAAAATCTGGCCGAGGTCATCGTCGGCCATATCATCGACCAGCATGCAGACCAGATTCCTTCGGCCGCGCATCGGATCGGATCCACTTCAGGACAGGACATCGAGGTCAACCTCAAGGTCGCTCATACCCGAAATCTGCAGCCGGCTTCCGGACAACCCTTAGGCTCTCCGGCGGACCGTTTTTGGGCATGGAAAGTTGGGGAAAACGATATCGGGCGCCCGGATACCCTTGACGCGCCCCGATTCAATCACCATCCTCACTTGTGTAAAGTGAGGATCATGAATTGCGGCACAGACTATTCGATCTAACGGGCGGCCAAAGCGTCCTCTCGGGAGCCAATCCGGGACGCAAGCTGTTGAGTGCCCTGATCGCGGCGACGCCTTCGTCCGAGGCGCCGACGCCGGCGTTCCTCGACTTCACTCAGATCGAAGTCGCCACCGCCTCGTTCCTGCGCGAAGCCGTCATCGGTTTCCGCGACTATGCCCGGCAATCATTGCGCAATGTCTACCCCGTCGTCGCCAATCTCGAGCCGGCCGTCGCCGAAGAGCTCGACTTCTTCGTGCGCGCCCGCGGCGACGTGCTCTGGAGCTGCGAGCTTGATGCGGGCGACGCCGTCGTCAGCGCCCGGCTGATCGGGGAGCTCGATCCTGCCCAGCGCTCGACCTTTGAGATGGCCCGCGAACTCGGCACCATAACGGCTCCCGAACTTGCCGGTCGCTTCACCGACCAACGGATCGGGCCCACCGCCTGGAACAACCGGCTGTCCGCGCTCGCGTCCAAGGGCCTGCTTGTCGAACGCAAGCAGGGCAAATCCAAGTCATTCAGCCCCCTCCTGGAGATTGCCTGATGGGCCTCGATTACATCCGCGCGCAGACCGGCAAGCCCTGGCGCAAGCGCTGGGACGGCGGTCTCGACCGCCTGAAATTGCCGACATTGTTCGAACTCACCATGTCCGAGACCGCGCGCACCGTGACGGCGCAGCTCGATGCCAGGTGCCCTCTCAAGGCGGGCGACACGTTGATCGTCCAGACCGCGCCCGACGGCCTTACCTTAAGCGACGGCCTGCGCGCGGTCGGACATGTCGCCAATCCATCGTCCGAGATGATCGCCGCCATAGCAGATGGCGGCGGTTATGCCGAAGGCGTCATCCAGCGCGTCGGCCTGTTCGGCGACACCGCGGAGATCAGCGTGAAATGAACGACAGGCCGCCCCACGAACCGTCACGCCGCTTCCGTCAGCCGCAGCGGCTTTGGGACGATGCGACGCGGCACGTGCGATCATTGGGGTGTCCGACCTGCCTCGAGCGCGACCGGTGTGGCGGCGTTCACACCGATGCCGGCATCCTCGACTGCCGCGACCTCTGTTCGTGTAAGGACAAGAGCAAGTGCGACATGGTCTGCCGATTCAACCCGAGCCTTTTCGTCGCCCGCATGCGCGAAGTGCGTGGCCTGGGCTTCGAGAATGCGCCGCGCGTTTCGGCGAATGGCGTTCCGGACCTACCGATGATCGTGCCCCTCGTCGACCACGGGTACCGGCGCGTGGTGAGGCTTGACGAGCCGGTGGTCGCGCTGTCGCTGTACGAGCTTGTCAATCTTGCAACCGGCAAGCCGCATGTCACCTCCCGTGCCGAGCTTGCCGATCGCTTCCGCATCGCCGAGGGCGCGACGATCGTCGTGTCCGGCGTCAACAAGGACAACCCGATCGAACGCTGGTGGGAGCTGAAGGAGCGCGGCACAATTCTCGCCGCGCTGAAGGTGCTCGGCGTCGCGCTGATCAGCACCCCGAACTACAGCGTCCTGACGGATGTGCCACGCACCGACAATTTGCACGGCATGAAGCGGATCCTGCTGGCCTGGACGGAGATGGCCGGTGCCGGCCTGCCGGCCGCGCTCCACATCAACGCCCGCACGCAGCATGATTACGTGCGCTGGGGCGACCTCATCGCCGAACGTCCCGAGATCGAGATGCTCGCCTTCGAATTTGCGACGGGTTGCGGCCGGGGCGAGCGGTTCGAGTGGCATGTCGCCCAGCTCTGTGCGCTTGCTGACCGCGTCGGTCGTCCGCTCGCGCTGGTCATTCGTGGCGGCGGGCGCAGGCTCGCTATGCTGCGGCGCCATTTCGACAAGGTTTCTCTGATCGAGACCGAGGCGTTTTCGCGCACCATGCGGCGGCGGCGCGCCTACTTGACCGAGGCCGGGCGCCTCAAATGGGCGAAATTCCCGACCCTGAACGGCGCCCCGATCGACGACCTGCTCGCGCACAATATCGCGCTCGTCCGCGCTTCCTATGAGGCGCTGGAAAAGCCCGCGGTGCAACTACGTCCGCCGTCGCGCCGAATCCGGCGCGCCGCGAACGGAGATGGACAGACCGTCCAGCCAAGCCTTTTGCGCCAACTCCACCTGCCCGGTGAGGCTGGGGGCATCGCCCCAGAGCCGCAAGGCATGATCGCCACTGCGAAATCTTAGCTCGGCGGCGTCATGGGCAAGGGCACGAAACAACTGACCGATGCCGTAGCCGTGACCCGTGCTGCGCGCATGCCGCGAGGCGCCATCCGACGCCGCGACCCGCAATGCCGCACCGGAATCTTCAAGGCCGGCAAATTCGGGGTTTTCCCGCAAGCTCGCAAGCACACCGCGGCCGGCATCGGCGACGACGAATTCGAATGCGCCATCGCTGGCGGCATAGGCGACGATTCCGGTTTCGGGCCGCCCGCTATGTTCGAACACATTATCCTGCAGTTCGCCGAGGGCGCCCATCAAGCCGGCGACAAGGCCCTTCGCCAGGCCCGCCGCCACCGCGGCGTTTTCTGCGTGCATGGCCCATTGTTCAAAGGCGGCTTCGTCCGCCCCGTCCCGCTCGCGCTTGAGGCGCGACAGTGGAAACGCGCCGGAGCGGTCACGCGCTGCGGCGCCGCTGATTGCGCCGTCGCGGAGCGCGCGCGTCATCTGCTGAAATGCCGGCGGCTCGACCGTGACGGCCTGATAGGCATCAGGCGCGGCGACGGCCGCTATCGCGAGCTCGACGAGCGGCCCGATCCGCCCCGACCGCGCGAGCGTCAATGGCCCGAGCGCCGGCAATCGGCCCGCAACGGCCTGCCACAGCAGATCGTCAACAACGTCGAAGTGCGCGCCGACGCGCCGCGGCTCGTCCAAAACGCCCCCCCACCTTTCCCCTCACGGTCGTTCGACCGAGCGCTCGGTGTCGGACACCTCAGCACGAGCGGGACAGACTCACGTCCTGGTTGCAGTTTCACCGAGATCGTCTTCAGATACCACAAGATTTCATCGCTGTTCGACTTGAGGTCATCGCCATAAGCTCTGCCCGCCCCATAAAACCGTCAGGTCTCGTCCGCCCCCAACCCTTCGAGGACACTTCCGCCTTCGCCGCCGCGATGGGCGACGAGGTCACTCGGCCACTCGACATTCCGGCGTTTCTGCGCCTGTTCCAGCTCCGCGGCGCGCAGATCATGTGGTTTCTCGGCGCCGGCGCATCGCGGGCTGCCGGGATCAAGACCGCCGGCGACATGATCTGGGACTTCAAGCAGCGGCTTTATCGCTCGCAAAGGAAGCTGCCGCCCTCGGCGATCACCGACATCGGGGAGCCGGCCGTCCAGCGCAAGCTGCAGGCACATTTCGATGCCATCGGCGGCTTCCCGGCCGCAGGGTCCGAGACGGAGTATTCCGCCTATTTCGAGGCGACCTATCACTCGCCAAAGGACCGCCGCGCCTATCTCGATGAGCTGATCGCGCGCGGAAAGCCGTCCTTCGGTCATCATGCGCTGGCGCTGTTGATGGCGCAGGATCTCTGCCGGATCATCTGGACCACCAATTTCGACCGCGCGGTGGAGGATGCCGCGGCCGAGCATCTCGGTGGGACGGGACGGCTGGTCGTCGCCGACTTGAAGGAGCCCGAGAAGATTCACCGTGCTGTCGATGAGAACCGCTGGCCGGCCTACGGCAAGCTGCATGGCGACTATCATTCTGACGCGCTCAAGAATACTGACGAGGAACTCCGGCAGCAGGACGCCGAGATGCGGCGTAGCCTGGTTGACGCATGCCGGCGGCAGGGACTCGCCGTTATCGGTTATAGCGGCCGCGACGCTTCGATCATGGATGGGCTGAATGAAGCCCTCGACAACGGGCGCGGATTCCCTGGCGGCCTTTTCTGGTTCAAGCGCGGCCAGGACACACCCTACCCCGCGGTCACGGAGCTGATCGCCCGCGCCCGCAAGCTGGGCATTGACGCCCATCTTGTGGAGGCGGAGTCCTTTGACGAACTCTTTTCCGATCTTCTCCGGTTTCTGCCGCAGACCGCTGACAAGCTTGCCGGCCTCACCGGCCCGGCTCGGCCGCGGCTTGCGACCGCGACGTTGCGTCCGAGTGTGGCGGCGGTGCCGGCCATCCGCATGAATGCGCTCGCGGTCACCTCCGGACCAGCGCTTTGCCGTATCGTCGATTGCCAGATTGGTGGCGACAGGGAGATCGAAGAAGCCATTGCCAAGGCAGGGGTCGACATCATCGCGCACCGCATCCGCGACGGCGTACTCGCCTTCGGCCGCGACAACGATGTTCGCCTGGCGTTCGAGCCTTTTGGGATCAAGGCCTTCGACCACCATCCGCTGTCCTCGAAGAGGCTGGTCAAAGAAGGAGGGGAACGCGCGCTGGTCCGCGATGCACTGTTCCGTGCGATCTCAGGCCGTCCGAGCATGATCCTTGAACGCCGAGGCAACCGTGTGCGGCTTCGGCCCGTGCCGGGCGAGGTCAAGCCGTCGATTTTCAACAGCGCCACCGCCAAGCGGGTCGACGTCATATCAGGCACCGTCCCCAAGACCGATGTTGTCTGGAGCGAGGCCTGCGGTCTGCGCGTCGATTACCGACTTGGACAGCTCTGGCTCTTGATCGAGCCGATCGTCGTCACCGAGCTTGCCGCGGACGCGCCTGATGAGATTGTCGAGACGACGCGTGAGTTTGTTCGCGCGCGGCGCGCGGGTCGTCATAATCGACTCGCCAACGCCCTGCTCGATGGCTGGATTAGCCTCATTGTCGGCCAAGAGGCCAGCGTCCGCCTCAAGACGTTCGGCATCGCGGATGGCATCGATGCCGAGTTCGAAATTCTGCGCGTCTCTGCATTCAGCGGGATCGGAAAAAGATGAACGCCGCCGCCCAGCCATTCCGCCTGCCTGGCCATGTGGTGCTGCCAGAGCCGAAGCTTCGCTTTGGCTCCAACAATCCGCAGGACACCGACATCCATCCGATGGAAGGGTTGATCCGGTTCGGGCCTTATAGTCTCGACAAGCTGTCGCCGGTTCCGAATCCGATCCGGATCGGGATGATCGCGCCTGCCGACCTCGAGGATTCGCTGGTCCGCCAGATGCGTGAACTCGAGCAGGTCCATCAGCCGCGGGAGCGAAAGCAGTATCTGCCGCCCTTCCCCGGCTTCGAGAAGGTATTTGGAGTGAGAATTGCGCGCGGCGGCGCAGCGAGCCGGATCACCTTGTCGCAAGATCTCGACCGGGAGATCGGAGCCGCCGAAAAGCCCCACGTCGTCCTCGCTGAAGCGCTGACGCGAGCGCTCTTTGCGTTGCGCAACGCGAGGGACAGTTTCGACATCGTCGTCATTCTGCTCAAGGAGAGCTGGTCGCAGGCCTTTCGCGGACCGCCCGGCGACGACTTTGACCTGCACGACTATGTGAAGGCCTATGCGGCATCCGAAGGCATTTGCGTGCAATTCCTGCGCGAAGACAGCGCGCTGAACTATCATTGCCGCTGCAGCGTTGCCTGGCGCCTCGGCATTGCGCTCTACACCAAAGCCGGCGGCACGCCCTGGGTGCTGGCCGATGTCGAGCCCAGCACGGCGTTCATCGGAATCGACTATGCGCTGCGTGCCGGCGGTGAAGCTACCCAACGCTTTGCAATCTGCTGCAGTCAGGTCTTTGACGCGGAGGGATCGGGCCTCGAATTCGTGGCCTATGAGGCCGAAGGCGTCCACATGTTTGGCAAGAACCCGTATCTCCGCCGCGACCAGATGCTGAAGGTCATGGCCCGCAGCCTTGCCATCTATCAGCGCAAGCACTCGGGCGATCCACCACGGCGCATCGTCGTTCACAAGAACACCGAGTTTCGGGCAGACGAGATCGAGGGCGTCTTCGATGCCCTCCCGAACGCGGATTCCATCGAACTGGTTCATGTCCAGCAGAGCTGCGGTTGGCGCGGCGTGCTCATCGCCGGACCGCAGCGCCCGCACGGTTATCCCTGCCAGCGAGGCTCGACCTTCCAGCTCGGCCCCCATGAGGCCCTGCTCTGGACGCAGGGCAACCTTCCGGCCGTAGCGAAGGGCAAGGATTACTACAAGGAAGGCAAAGGCACGCCGGAACCGCTGCTTCTGGTTCGTCACGCCGGTCTGGGCAGCATTGACGATCTCTGTCGCGAGACGCTCGCGTTGACGAAAATGGACTGGAATAACGACGGGCCTTATGACCGTTTACCAGTGACGCTCAACTTTGCCGGGACGCTCGCAACGATCGTGAAGCGTATGCCCAAACTTCAGCCGCACTCATATCCCGTGCGCTTGTTCATGTAATCAAATGTGGCCTGGCGGTAAGCTGGAGCTGCTACAGCAACGAACGTCAGGACTGGGCAATTGCGAAGACTGAGAACAATAATATCGCAATTTGATGGCGCTAACCCCGAGTTGCTGAACGAGGAGCAAGAGAGTGGCCGAACGCAGAGATCAGATCCCTGAGTCCGCATCGGCTGCTCATGCGTTAGACCACACCGGGTGGATCCGCAGAGTGGACGTCTCGCTGCGATCTCAGTATCCCAATCTCGTCACACGGATTTTTGAAATCGCTCCCCACCAGTTTCGCATCGTATTCGATCGTTCGTTGCAGGATGCGGCGCAGGTAGACTTTGACGATTTTCGGCCGGTCACCCTTCAGGCCGCCGTTTCGAATGACATTCCTGCGACGTTTATTCGCGAAATTCCAACGATCCTCGACAACCAACTAGCGCATAACTTCGAAGGATTTCCGTTCAATACCAATCAGCTTCTCAATTTGGTCGCGGGGCGATTTCCTGACCTTCCGATCGCAGGGGTCCGAGACGGCGGCACGCCAATGACAATCACCATCGAGCTCAACTCTACGCTCGAACCGGCCCAGGAACGAGAGGTACTGGATTTCTGCAATGGCATTGGCGCTCCCGCGCCCTTCCGGCTAGAAGTGACCAGCCGACCCACGAGCAGCGCGGAAAACTCGCCCCCTCGCCCGCCGATCGGTATGGATGACGTCCTTTTCGTGAGAGCGTTTCGGGTGCGTCCTTCCGCGCCCTCCTTTGTCCGGGCCGACGAGGCATTTTGGTTTTCCAATTTGGATCGGATTTACGCGGGTGGTCTCTCTGTTGAGCAAATCCCCGGTATTGAAGAGGGAGACAGTCGTTGTTTCCTGGACGCGACGATCGGCGAACACGTCAATCTTCGCCAACTTTTGACCCTTTATGACACGATCTATATGAGCCCGCCGCTTCGCGAAGGGCATGAGGCCTTTCTTGCGAAACAAGGCCTTACGGAAAATGATATTCTGACCCTCATCGAGCGAGGCCGGCTTCGGATTATATCTACGCAAGCCGAAGAACGGCTTAAGATCCCCTTTCTTTTCGAAGCGGCCGAGCGCACGCCGTCAGCCATTATCGGCCGCCGCACCACGGCCGCGATGTTGATCGCAGACATGGTACAAACAGCGGAGGAATATCGGCT
>JAJYAH010000115.1 GCA_021779635.1 Pseudomonadota bacterium
TCAAGAGCCATTTCGACGGCGACCGCAAACTGGTGGCGCGGATGGTGGAGGTTCTCGCCTCCTATCGCGGACCCGCCGTCGGCATGTCGTTCGACCCGGATCAGGTGCTGGCATTGCGTGCGTTGATGCCCGAGCTTCCCCGCGGCATCGTTGCCGAACGCAGCTATGAGGCGGCCGACTGGCCGGAGGCGACGCCCGCGCAGCGCAGAGGCATGCTGCATTTGCGCCACGGCTTCCGGACCCGGCCGCATTTCATTGCCTATTGGGTCGACGAGTTGCCGGCCCCGGCGCCCTGGATTGCCCGCAACGTTTTCGGCCTGCCTTTGCTGACCTGGACCGTGCGCACGCCGGAGCAGCGCGCGCGGGCAGCCCGGTACGCGGATCAGATGATTTTCGAGGGTTTTCGGCCGGGAACCTGAACGAAGGCACCCTTGAAGTCGTGGGTGCAATGCACGATCTTTGGAGTTGGTCACCATGTGCGATGGCTGATCGTAACGCGTGGCCGGTTCTCATCGTCGATGGCGTCATCGGAAATAACCCTCGAAGCAGTGTCTTCCATCAGCCAGATCCCGGCTGAGGATTGGAACGCCTGCGCCAATCCGACCCCCGACGTCCATAGCCTCAACGGCCTCGACACGCTGGCTTCATCCACCGCCATAGCTGGCTCCTGCGCTGGTTCAGCATCCGGGTATAACCCATTCGTTTCGCATGAATTCTTTTCGGCATTGGAAGCCTCCGGGTCGGCCTGTGCGCGGACCGGCTGGGGGCCGCGCCATCTGCTGGCCCGGCGCGACGGCGCGATTGCAGGCATTGTGCCCTGCTATCTGAAATCCCACTCGCAAGGCGAATACGTCTTCGACCGCGGCTGGGCCGATGCCTACGAACGCGCCGGCGGACGCTATTATCCAAAACTGCAGGCCTCGGTTCCCTTCACCCCGGCGGCTGGCCCGCGCCTGCTGATCCACGACGGCGACGACGCCGACCGGATCAGCGACGCGCTGGCGCGCGGGCTGGTCGCGCTGTGCGGTGCCACCAACGCCTCATCGGCTCACGTCACGTTTGCGCGCGAAGCCGAATCCAAGTTCCTGGCCGGCTACGGCTTCCTGCAGCGCAACGACCAGCAGTTTCACTGGCACAATCAGGGCTATCGCGGCTTCGAGGACTTTCTCGCCACCCTCAACTCGCGTCACCGCAAGGCGATCCGGCGCGAACGCCGCGATGCCGTGGCCAACGGCATTACGATTCACGCCCTCACCGGCAGCGACATTACCGAAGAGGCGTGGGACGCCTTCTTCGATTTCTACATGGACACCGGCTCGCGGAAATGGGGCCGGCCCTACCTTACCCGCTCCTTCTTTTCGCTGATCGGGCAGAGCATGGCTGAGGACGTGCTGCTGATCATGGCGAGGCGCGAGGGCCGCTGGATCGCCGGCGCCATCAATTTCATCGGCTCCGACACCTTGTTCGGCCGCAACTGGGGCGCGATCGAACATCATCCGTTTCTTCATTTCGAGGTCTGCTATTATCAGGCGATCGATTTTGCCATTCAACGTGGCCTGAAGACGGTCGAGGCCGGCGCGCAAGGCGAGCACAAGATCGCGCGCGGGTATCTCCCGCAAACCACCTATTCCGCGCACTACATCGCCGATCCCGACCTCCGCCGGGCGGTATCGGACTATCTGAGGCATGAGCGCGCCTATGTGGCCGAGGCGGCGCGCGAACTCACCGAGGCCGGACCGTTTCGCAAAGCGGCTGACGAGCCGTCTTGACCGCACTATATCGAACATAGACCGGGCTCAGGAGCTACCATGACCGCGTATGACACCAACAACCCCTTCGCGAAAATCCTGCGCGGCGAATTTCCCTGTTACAAGGTCTATGAGGACGATCACGTCCTCGCCTTCCTCGACATCATGCCGCGCTGTCCCGGGCACACGCTGGTGATTCCGAAAGCGCCGGCCCGCAACATCCTCGATATTTCGGCGGAGGATTTCGCCCATGTCGCGCGCGGCGGCCGCAGAATTGCCCGCGCAGCGATGACGGCTTTCAAGGCCGACGGGATCACGGTGCAGCAATTCAACGAAGCCGCCGGCGGACAAGTGGTGTTTCACCTGCACATGCACGTGATGCCGCGTCATCACGGGGTTGCCCTGCTGCCTCCGGCGAGCCGCAAGGAAGACGGCAAGGTGCTCGAGGCAAACGCGGCCAAGCTGGTCGAAGCGCTGAAAGGCTAGAGCGTCCTCACCCCACCTCGAAATCCCCGGCCTGCGGCGGCGCCAGCGGGGAGAACTCGCAGCGGTCGGGCTTGAGGTCCAGCAACGGCGTCTCGTCGAGGCAATCGAGGCCGCGCACCAGAACCGCATTGCCCTCGATCCCGACCAGCTTGACGATCGAGGTGCCGATCGGGTTCGGCCGCACCGGCGAGCGCAGCGAAAATGTGCCGCGCGTCGATTTGTTGTTCTTCGGGCTTTGCAGCACGAGATCGCGGCGCGACAGATGCAGCCAGTAGATCACTTCGAGATTGGAGTAGAAATCGACCCCCTTCAGCGCCGGCACCCATGGCTCGAAGATCTCGAGCCGGCAGACCGGGCCGTCGTGACGCCCTTGCCGCGGGGCCTGAAGACGCGAGGTCCAGGGGGTGCGGATGCGGCCGATGAACACCAGCCCGCCGTCGCGCGCCGGCGGCATCTCGACGGCGAGTTCACCCTCGCGGATTTCGCTTTCTCGAACCATCAGAGACCATTACCCGAGCCACCATTTGCCAGCAAGCATCACGAGTTCCCCGCACGCCACGCCGGCAAAAATCGACCGCCGCGTCAGGATGAAAACCGCAAATCCGGCGGCCACCGCGCCATAGCGCAGCCACCCCGGCACGCTGGCCAGCGCCCCGGGCGGGAATACCAGAATTTGCGCGATGACGCCGGCCAGGATCGCGGTCGCCACCGCCCTCACCCAAACCAGCAGTTCGGATCCCTCGTCGAGGCCGCCGCCGAACCAAAGCCCGAGCATCCGCCAGGCCTCGTTGGGAAGGAAGCCCGCCAACAGCAGCACCAGCAGCGCATTCCAGTTGCCGATGAAATCGTTCATCCGCGCCCCCGCCAGCGGTGAACGCCATAGGCGACGGTACCGGCCGATACGCCACTAATCAGGATATCGACGCCGGTGTGCAACAACGCCGTCAGCGGAAACAACGCCAACCCCAGCACCAAGGCCAGAACGTCGGCAAGCTGCCGGCAATTGCGCGCGGTCGAGAGCAGAAACGACAGGGGCGTCAACAGCAGGATCGCCGCGGCGAACAGTTGCGGGAGATTGGCGGCAAGACCGTAGCCGACCGTAGTGGCAACGAGGCAAAGCGAGACCAGGCCGGTGCCCAATCCCTGCGTGAAGACAATGCGCCGCTCGCGCGGCACCTGTGGCAGCAGCCGAAAGCATTCGACCCACAACGTGACCGCAATGAAGTGCGCCGCCAGCACCAGGTGACGCCGCTTCGTTGTTGGCAGGCGCAGCATCGGCAACACCGACACCACCATCGGAAACAACCGGATCGCGCTGACGGTGACGGCAATGGCCGCCTGCACCACCGTGGCGCCGGACCCCAGCGTCGAAATCAGGATGATCTGCGCAGGCCCCGCCCATACGAACACCGTGCTCGCCAGCACCCAGCCCAGGCTGAAATGTGTGTCATGCGCGAGCGCGCCGATGCCGAGATAGGTCGCAAACAGCACGAGGGCGAGGACCGTCGAGGTGACCGACCACATTCCCCATGCGAACGTCCGCAGGGGATTTTGCCATTGGGACGAATCGAGAGCGGGAAGCGGCACGGGCAACCGGATCATATGGGGTGGGTCGGCATAACGCTGGCGAAACCGGCCAACGTCAAGCGAACCGCGGGTCAGGCCAGTTATGCGGTTCGCGCGATCAGCCTCCGACGTTGAAGTTTCGCAGCACGAAACAGGCGCCGCCCGCGCGACGGATGCGATTGCAGAGGTCGTCGGCTGCGGGCCGCGTGTCAGCGCCGATCCGCACCTGGTAGAACGTGCGGCTGCCCCGATTGCGCATCACCGAACTCAACAAGCTTGGATCCTGGTCGCCGATGATGGCGCTGAGCCGCTTGATCGCGCGCGCATACATCGCCAGCGCCTGGTCGCGGCTGAAGCCGGCGGCAAGCTGCACACCCCATGCCCGAGCCTCACCAAGCTTCACCCGCTGTTCCAATTCGGTGACAAATGGGTTGGGCGCACGCTTGAGCAATGCCATCAGCTCGCGGCAACTCGAGGCGGGCGCGCGATGTGGCGTTTTGCCGTTCTTGCCGGCCGCGGCCCAGTCGTCAACCGAAGTGCCGGTAATGGCGGCGACGTAATTGCGCGTCTCCTGCGGCAGGCTGCCCGATCCGGCGAGCCATTCCTGCACCCGGCGCGGTCCGGCATTGTAGGCCGCGGCGGCGAGCCCGAGATTGCCGAACTGGCCGCGCAACTCGCTCAGGAACTCGGCGGATTTCGGCAGCGCCTGTACCGGATCGAACGGATCAAGCAGCCGGCGCTCGCTGGCGGTCCCCGGCATGAATTGCGCGATGCCCTGCGCGCGCTGGCCGCTACGCGTCACCGGTCCCATGGCATCCGCCTGAAAGCGGCTTTCCTGCCAGATCACGCGCGCGAAAAACTCCAGCGGCAAATCCTCCGCCTTCGCCGCCGATTCGATCATCAGGCACATCGCCTCGCGGGTGTTGGTATCCGCAACGGCTTCGGCGGACTTTTGCGGGATGGCGAGTTCTTCGACGCTGGGCCTTGCGATCCCGCCGCCGGTCACGGCATCCTCGGCGACGCTCTGCCCTGCCGCCTGGCACAGCGTCACGACAACAACGCAAAGCGCCGCGCGCAGACCGATGACCGTTGGCAACGTCATTTCCCGTTCCCGTGGGACCCGCTTGACACCCTCTGAGGACTGTCTAGCTATCCAGCAATGATGGCGCGCATGTGGGAGCCCAAGAGATGACCGCACCGCCCGACGACCTCCTCGGCTTCGCGCCCGACGACGATGCGCCGATCCCCTATATGGCGCGCACCCGCGAATATTATCAGGCAATCGGCTACACCACGCCCTATCGCTGGGCGCATTATGTCGAGGCGCCGTTCCAGCGCCTGCGAAAGCCGCTTGGCCGGTCTCGCGTCACCCTCGTCACGACGGCAGCACCGTTCGATCCCGCCAAGGGCGATCAGGGCCCGGGCGCCAAATACAATGGCGGGGCCAAATTCTATTCAGTCTATAACGGCGATACCTCGAAGCCGCACGATTTGCGGATTTCGCACATTGCCTATGACCGCGTGCACACCTCGGCCGACGACAGCGGCACGTGGTTTCCGCTGCCGCAATTGCAGCGGCTCGCAAGCGAGGGGCGGATCGGAGAAATCGCTCCGCGCTTTTTTGGCGCACCGACCAACCGCAGCCATCGCGTCACCATCGAGACCGATGCACCGGAAATCCTGGCGCGTTGCCGCGAGGATCAAGTGGATGCCGCGGTGCTGGTGCCGAATTGCCCGGTATGCCATCAGACTATCAGCCTGGTGGCCCGGCATCTGGAGGCCAACGGCATTTCCACGGTGGTGATGGGTTGCGCCAAGGACATCGTCGAACATGCCGCGGTGCCGCGGTTTCTGTTCAGCGATTTTCCGCTGGGCAATTCGGCGGGCAAGCCTCATGACCCCGGCTCTCAGGCCTTCACAATGGAGCTAGCGCTGAGCGTGCTGGAGGCAGCACCAGGTCCGCAAACCACGGTGCAATCGCCGCTACGCTGGAGCACGGACGCGTTCTGGAAGCGCGACTACAACAATGTTGCGCTGTTAAGCGCCGAAGAGTTGGCGCGGCGGCGCCGCGAATTCGATGCGCAGAAGGAAATCGCGCGTGGCATTCGCGAAAGCGCGGCGTAAGGCGTTCGCGCGGCGCCCGAAAGCCTGAAATTCGTCCCCTCGTGGCGCAAATCGGTTTACGTTAATGCTGCATTTTGGCGGCCCTGGCCTTTCGTCCGCGGCGAAGCCGGGTAAGGTCCTCCCTCTTTATTGGGAGATTGTTCGATGCTGGATCGACGCCAGAGCGCGCGGGACAAGGTGATTTATGGCGGCGTCGCCGAAATCGGCGAGCACGGCGCAACCCGGGATTGCATCGTCCGCAACATCTCCGACAATGGCGCCCGCATCGAATTCAGCAACGTCGTTAAATTGCCCAAAGAGCAGATGTCGCTGGCTATTGCGCGAAAAGGCCGTTCGTTCCTTGCCAGGATCATCTGGTGGCGCGACAATTTCATCGGCGTCGCCTTCAGCGAAGAGAAGCCATCCGAACTGCCGGCCTCCGATCTGGCGGAGCGGCTGCGCCGCAGCGAGCAGAAGAAACGACAGCTTCAGCGCCGCATCAAACAGCTTCTGGAAGGCTGAACGAGAGAACCTTTTCCGCTCCGATGGAATCGGGCCGGAGGCTCTATTTCCTTCTGACAATTCCTGTCAGCGCGTATACTCCTGCAGCCTACAAGCAGGCGCAGGAAAATTTGCATGCGCAACAATCGCGTGGTCGGCGCGAAACTGCATTCCTGCCTGACATCTGTCTGGCTGATATCGATCTTGCTTGCCGCACCTGCAGGCTCCGCGAGTCTCGCCGGCGAGTTGTCCGTTACGCCTGCGAGCCTGGCTCGGGTCGGCACGGTCGACGAGCGCTATCAGTCCTACAACATCGAAATGGTCGAGATTACCGGGGGAGAATTCTGGAAACCCTACGGACCGGAGCGCGGCGTTCAGGCCGCGCACCCTCCGAACACGCCGGGAGGCAAGAATTCGAACCTGTTCCAATACCGGCCGCCGATTGATCTGACCAATGCCCGTCTGCGAGAGCTCGCCTCGGCATTGGCTCCGGCCTATCTGCGGGTCAGCGGCACCTGGGCGAACACCACCTATTTTGCGGATTCGGATAACATACCCGCCGCGCCACCACCGGGATTCAAAGCCATCCTGAGCCGTCAGCAATGGCGGGAGGTGATCGATTTCGCCCACGCGGTCAATGCGCGGATCGTGACATCATTCGCGGTAGGCGCTGGCAATCGCGATGCGGCAGGGATCTGGACACCGGATCAAGCGCGTCGCCTTCTCGACTTCACGCGCGCAGCGGGAGGCAGCATCGCTGCCGCCGAATTCATGAACGAACCGAACCTTGCCGCCATCGGCGGCCTCCCGGCGGGCTATGACCCAGCCGCCTACGGACGCGACTTCAAGGTGTTCCATGCGCTTGTGAAGCAGACCGTTCCGGAGATGATGATCCTCGGGCCGGGCGCAGTGAATGAAACGCCGGAAGCTGCGGATCTGCTCGCCGCGTCAGGCCCCGGCGTGGATGCGGTTTCGTACCATCACTATGGAGCGTTGTCGGAGCGCTGCGCCGGTACGGCCACGCCGGAGGCGGCACTTTCCGAAGCGTGGCTCTCCCGGACCGATCAGACCCTGGCGTTCTACCGGACTCTTCGCGACCGATTTGAGCCCGGCAAGCCGATCTGGCTCACCGAAACCGCGGAGACGGCGTGCGGCGGAAATCCCTGGGCGGCAACGTTTACGGATACGTTCAGGTATCTCGATCAGCTCGGGCGGCTGGCCAAGGCCGGCGTTCAGGTCGTGATGCACAATACGCTGGCGGCCAGCGATTACGGCCTGCTCGACGAGCGAACGCTGGCGCCCCGGCCAAACTACTGGGGCGCGTTGTTGTGGCGACAATTGATGGGAACCACCGTGCTTGATTTCGGCGTGCCCATACAAAAGGGCCTGCATGTCTATGCCCATTGCCAGCGTGGAATGCCGGGCGGCGTTGCTTTGCTGGTGATCAACACGGACCGCAACGCGCCGCACTCACTGAAGATTGCCAACGCTTCCGAACGTTACACCCTCGATGCCGCAAGCCTGCAGGACGCAACGGTGAGGCTCAACGGCAATACGCTCACACTCGGGTCCGACGACCGCGTGCCGCACCTCGCGGGTGCTCCGGCATCGGCCGGCATGTTGACCATGGCACCGGCGACGATCACGTTTCTCGCGGTGCCGGCGGCGGCCAACGCCGCTTGCGGATGAAGGGCCGCATCCGGATATCGCAGCAAAAAGCCGGCGGTCTTGCGACGCGCCGGCTCTTCAATTGGCAATATCGACCCTCGGTCCTTCTTAGACCTTGACCAGCGGCCCTTTTGAGGCCGGGCCTTTTGACCCGCCGCTCGGACCGCTGGGCTTCGGCTTGCGCGGCACGGTGCGCTTGCGCGCGCCGGGTAGTTTCTCCGGCTTCGGCGTCACCGGGCCTTCGACATATTCGAAGCCGATCTTTTCCTGATCTGATTCCGCCGCCGCCTCGTCCTTGACCAGCACGACGCGAACGTGGCCGCCGCCCTTGAGCTTGCCGAACAGCACTTCGTCGGCCAGCGGCTTCTTGATGTGCTCTTGAATCACGCGCGCCATCGGCCGCGCGCCCATCTGCTCGTCGTAGCCATGCTGAACCAGCCACGCCTTGGCCGGCTCCGACAGCTCGATCGTGACGTCGCGGTCGGCCAGCTGCGCCTCGAGTTGCAGCACGAACTTCTCCACGACCATGCCGATCACCTCGGCATTGAGATGCGCGAACGACACGATGGCATCGAGCCGGTTGCGGAATTCGGGCGCAAACTGCCGGTTGATCGCTTCGTGATCGTCGCCTTCCCGCTTGTTGCGGGTGAAGCCGAACGCCTGGCGCGCCAAATCCGCGGCGCCCGCATTGGTGGTCATGATCAGGATGACGTTGCGGAAATTGACCTGCTTGCCGTTGTGATCGGTGAGCCGGCCGTGATCCATGATCTGCAGCAGCACATTGTACAGATCAGGATGCGCCTTCTCGATTTCGTCGAGCAACACCACGCAATGCGGATGCTGATCGACGCCATCGGTGAGCAAGCCGCCCTGGTCGAATCCGACATAGCCCGGAGGCGCGCCGATCAGGCGCGACACGGTATGACGCTCCATATATTCCGACATGTCAAAGCGGATCAGTTCTACGCCAAGCGAGGCTGCGAGCTGCTTTGCGACCTCGGTCTTGCCGACGCCGGTCGGACCCGAGAACAAATACGAGCCGATCGGCTTTTCCGGCTCGCGCAAGCCGGCCCGCGCCAGCTTGATCGCGGCCGAGAGCGCATCGATCGCCTTGTCCTGGCCGAACACCACGCGCTTCAAGGTCTGCTCGAGATGCTTGAGCACCTCGGCATCGTCCTTTGAGACGCTCTTGGGCGGAATCCGCGCCATGGTCGCGATCGTGGTTTCGATTTCCCTGATGCCGATGGTCTTCTTGCGCTTGTTCTCCGCCACCAGCATCTGTGCTGCGCCGGATTCGTCGATCACGTCGATCGCCTTGTCCGGCAGCTTGCGGTCGTGGATATAGCGCGACGACAGTTGCACCGCGGCCTCGATGGCCTCGTTGGTATATTTCAGCCGATGATAGTCCTAGAAATAGGGTTTCAGACCCTTGAGGATCGCGATCGCGTCCTCCACCGTCGGCTCATTGACGTCGATCTTCTGGAACCGGCGCACCAGCGCCCGGTCCTTTTCAAAATGCTGGCGATATTCCTTGTAGGTCGTCGAGCCCATGCAGCGAATGGTACCCGACGCCAACGCCGGCTTGAGCAGGTTGGATGCATCCATCGCGCCGCCGGAAGTCGCGCCGGCCCCGATCACCGTGTGGATTTCGTCGATGAACAGGATCGCGTTCGGATGCGCCTCGAGTTCCTTGAGGACCTGCTTCAGCCGTTCCTCGAAATCGCCGCGATAGCGCGTGCCCGCGAGCAACGTGCCCATGTCGAGCGAGAACACCGTCGCGGCCGCCAATACCTCCGGCACTTCACTGTCGACGATGCGCTTGGCCAGCCCTTCGGCGATCGCGGTCTTGCCGACACCGGCCTCACCGACGAACAGCGGATTGTTTTTCTGCCGGCGGCAGAGCACCTGGATCGCGCGGTTGATCTCGGCATTTCGCCCGATCACCGGATCGATCTTGCCGTCGCGCGCCTTCTTGTTCAGGTTGACGCAATAAGTATCGAGCGCCTCGCCCTTCTTCTTGGAATCCTCGTTGCCCTTGGTCTCGGTTTCTTCGTCAACGCCGCGCACCGGGCGCGCTTCCGACACCCCGGGCCGCTTGGCAATGCCATGGCTGATGTAATTCACCGCGTCGTAGCGCGTCATGTCCTGCTCCTGCAGGAAATAGGCAGCATGGCTCTCGCGCTCGGCGAAGATTGCGATCAGCACATTGGCGCCGGTCACTTCCTCGCGACCGGATGACTGAACGTGAATCACCGCGCGCTGAATGACGCGTTGAAAGCCCGCGGTCGGCTTGGCGTCATCGGCCCCGTCCGTCACCAGGTTTTCAAATTCGGTTTCGAGATAGTTGACCAGACTGGTGCGCAGCTTGTCGAGATCGACGCTGCAGGCACGCATCACCGCCGCTGCATCGGAATCGTCGATCAGCGAAAGCAGAAGGTGTTCGAGCGTCGCATATTGGTGGTGACGCTCATTTGCAATCGCCAGCGCACGGTGCAGGGATTGTTCAAGGCTTTGAGAAAAAGTAGGCATTCGCGTCCTCTGTGGCCCCCGCCATCATGATCGCCGATGCCCGGTCAGGCAACAACAACCTTTGTCATATCTTTGGTCATATAGTTACATCCGATCACGGCGAAAGACCGGTTCCCCGCGAGTCGTTCGAAACTCGGACTGTACGCGCCACCCCCATGCAAAAATCGAGAGTTCACACCGGGAATTGCACGTGCCGGTCCGATCCATCGTGAATTAGGATGCAAAACCCGTTCCGGTTTTGGCGGACTTCGTCCGGCGCTACTTCTTTTCCATCACACATTGCAGGGGATGCTGGTGCTTGCGCGCGAAATCCATCACTTGCGTCACCTTGGTCTCGGCGATCTCGTAGGTGAACACGCCGCACTCCCCGATTCCATGATGATGAACGTGGAGCATGATCTTGGTCGCAGCCTCGACATCCTTCTGGAAGAACTTCTCCAGCACCAGAACGACAAATTCCATCGGCGTGTAATCGTCGTTCAATATCAGGACGCGGTACAGGTTCGGGCGTTTGGTCTTCGGTTTGACCTTGGCGATAACGGATGTCGCCGGACCGCCGACGCCGCCGCCACGGTTCTCATCATTGCCCATTCGGGGGGCAGATGCCGCAACCACGGACGAATCAAATTTAGAAGCTAGTTGCAGCATGGCACAGGTGTTCAACATCCCCACAGGAAACCGGATCGCGGCCGGGTGACGTTCTCCTGCCGGAGTCATCGCGAAGTTCCCGAACACGCCCTCCGGATCGCCGCTCCCGGTCGGCCCGACCCATCGGCTGGACCGACAGCTCGAATATGGGTCCGACGCTGGCTCGCCGCAAGCGCGCAAATATTGGCCAAAAGCCACTTGCGGAGGGCCCGACTCCCGGTTCGGCGATCCAGTGGAGGTTAATCAATTCCGTTGGATTTGACAAAGCCGCGTTGCCGCGGGTCGCGAAATAATCTCCGCACATCCAGAACAGGAAAAAGCCCGGCCAAACCAAGCCGGGCTTTTGATTCCAGAAAGCAGCACCGACGTCAGCGCTCATGCCGCATATGCACGCGGCAGCGAGCGCGCAACTTATTGGTGGACAGCAGCCGGGGTGAACTTCGCCACGATGCCTTCGAGCGGCTTGAAGGTCTGCTTGGCGAGATCGGTATAGAGCCCTGCGATCTTCTGCGACTCGGCGACGAACGTCTCGTAGGCGGACTTCGCATATTCGGTCTGCACTTCGATCGCCTTGTCCAGCGAGCTCACGCCGGACAGCTTCTCGACGAACGACCTCGTGTCTTCAAACGACTTCTTGGTGTAATCGCCATAGGCGCTTGCGATGGCCTGAAGGCCGTTTTGAAGGGTCGTTGCCGACGCAACGACGGTCTCGATCTGCTCTTTTCCGTACTGCTGGATGTCTTCGACTTTGACCATGATGGAATCCTTTCCCAGACTGATGGTTGACCGATCCGCCGGGAGGTCCCGGCCCCCTGACTTGTCAAACCGTATGTGCAACGCACAATAAAGTCAAGATTTTTGTGCGACGCACAAATCGCGGCGATTTAGCGCCAAATACCGATGCATGATGCAAGGGTTGCTTAAGCATTTGGAAACTCCGGCCGCCTAACCTGATTCGGTGCCTGTTCGCGTTCGGGATACGCCACCAAAAAGGCGTCTGAGCACAGTCTCTTAGCTGCGAAAGCGATCAGATCGGCCGTTCCGGCGGAAATACCCGTCCGGATTCGGGGAGTTTGGACAGGGAAACCTCGCCGGCAGATGGGCATAATTTAGCCTCACGAACCGGTGAACAAGATAGAAATTGGACGGGGAAGTTTATGCTTCGCACAACCTTGGCTTCCTCGCGTGTCCTGCGGGTTTCCGTTTTGGGGCTGGTCACCCTCACCGCTGCAGCCGTTTTCGCAACCGGCTCCGCCGATGCGCGCCATTACAGGCATCGCTACCATGCCTATCATCACCACCATGCGCGCCACCATGAGGAGCAGGAGAGCTACAGCCCCGCATTCTCCTCCATCATTGTCGACGCCAATTCCGGCGCGACCCTTTCCGCCAATAGTCCCGACGCGAGCCGCCACCCTGCCTCGCTCACCAAGATCATGACGCTTTATCTGCTGTTCGAGCGTCTCGACGCCGGCAAGATGAATCTCGATACCGAAATGGCGGTATCCGAGCATGCCTCCGAGCAAG
>JAJYAH010000882.1 GCA_021779635.1 Pseudomonadota bacterium
AGGCGTCGCCTTCTTCTTGTTGGTGATGGTGCTGATCGCGCGGCCCACCGGAATCCTTGGCACCGTTGGGCGCGACGCATGATCTCGACCCGCACATGGATCGTCATTGCCGGCTCACTCATTGCGGCACTTGTGGTGCCGCATTTTCTGCCGCCGGGCATGAGCGACTGGGCGACGCGGCTATCGACCCTGATGCTGGTCGCGGTTAGCTGGAATATGATGGCGAATGCCGGACTGATTTCTCTGGGGCATTCCGGCTTCTGGGGCCTTGGCGCCTACTCGGCGGCTTTGCTGGCCAACGCGTTTCACGTGCCGTTCTGGCTGTCGATTATCCCCGCTATGCTACTCGGTGCGATTTTTGGCGCGTTCTTGGCGTACATTACCGGCCGTCTGCGCGGGCTTTTCTTTGCAATTGCCACGCTCGCGACTTCCGAAGCGCTTCGGGTGGTCGCGCTGATGGTGCCAAAACTCACTGGCGGCGCCGAAGGCGTCTTTGTGTTCGACCAGATTAGGCCTGATCGCATCACCATGACCAGCTTCGCGCTTTGTCTCGCCGTCGTCGCCGTGGCAATTTCTTACTTCCTGTCGAAGTCTCGATACCAGTATGCCTTGCGGGCGATGCGCGACAGCGAAAGCGCCGTGCAAATGTTGGGCGTAAACCCAGCGCGTTTTCGCATCGGTGTGACGACGTTGTCCGGCGCGATTGCGTCCTGCGGAGGCGTCATCAGCGCATGGTATACTGGCTATCTCGATCCCGCCTCCGCCTTCGACCTGAAAATTACGATTTCGGCGCAGATCGCGCCGTTGTTCGGCGGGCTCTATACGGTTACCGGCCCGGTGATCGGATCGATCGCAATCCTGACACTGTCGGAATTAACACGTTTGTATTTCAATTACTCCGGCGGCGTCGGCTTGTTGGTTTATGGTTGTATCCTTGTGTTCGGTGTTTTGCTCATGCCGTTTGGGTTGGTAGGCTTGTGGAAGCGGTGGAAGAAGCGCACCGGGCCCGACGAACCGATCCTAGCGGGGGCCAAATGACAGCCACCATGCTTAAACTCAACAATATTCGGGCCGGCTACAATGACGCGATCGCCATCGAGAGCATTAGCCTGACGGTTGGGCAGGGCGAGGTGGTGTGTTTGCTTGGCGCGAACGGCGCCGGCAAAACCACCACTATGCGGGTCGTGACAGGCCTTATTCCGCTATTGAGTGGCGCGGTCCGTTACAACGACGAAGATATTTCACACATGCCGGCGCATGAGCGGGTGACCGCGGGTATCTGTCTCTCCCCGGAGGGACGTCAGGTATTTCCCGATCTGACGGTGATGGAAAATCTCTCCCTCGGTTCGTTCAACCGCCGCGCGCGGCCGAACCGCAAGCAAAGCCTGGAGCAGGTTTTGGCGCTGTTCCCGAAGCTTTACGAGCGCAGGGGGCAGGCGGCAGGATTGATGTCGGGCGGCGAGCAGCAAATGCTCGCGATTGGCCGCGCGCTGATGGGGCAACCAAAGCTGCTGGCGCTCGACGAACCCTCGCTTGGCCTGTCGCCAAAGATGGTCAGCACGGTTTTCGAATCCATTCAAACCATCGCCAAGAGCGGCATTACCATCCTGCTGGTCGAACAGAATACGCGCGCCGCCCTGGCGATCGCGCAGCGCGGTTACGTTTTGTCCGCTGGGCGCGTCGTGCACGAAGGTACTGCGACCGATCTGGCACAGTCCGAAATGGTACAGAAAGCGTTTGTGGGCGCCGCCTTCACCACGCAAAGCACGCGCAAGAGCCGCCGCGAGCGGCGGCTGGCCGAAGGTAGCCAGGGAGGCGCTGGTGCTTAAGGTTAGAGGGGTGTCCAAACACTACGGCGGGGTCTCGGCAATTTCCGGCCTGTCGTTCGATCTTGCGCGCGGCGAGGTGCTAGGTGTCATCGGTCCCAATGGCGCCGGCAAGACGACGCTCTTAAATTTGATAACGGGCTATAGTGCACCTAATGAAGGCTCCATTCTGCTGGAGGGCCGAGAACTTCGCGGCCTAGCGCCGTATGAGATCTGCCGGTTGGGGGTTGCTCGTACATTTCAGGTGGTTCGGCCTTTCGCCGAAATGACCGTGAATGACAACGTCATGACCGGCGCCCTCTTCGCGTCCGATCAATGGATATCTGCGCAGGATGCGATCATACGCGCGGAGCAGGCGCTCGACATGGTCGGTCTGCTCCACAAGCGCCAAGCCCTCGGCCGCGACCTGACCATTGGTGAAAAGAAAAAGCTCGAACTGGCGCGCGCGCTCGCAACCAAATCGAGACTGCTTTTGCTCGACGAAGTGATGTCGGGGTTAACCGGGTCCGAGATCGATGCGGTGATGGATGTCATCGAACGAGTGGCGGACTCCGGCGTGACAATCCTCATGATCGAACATCTCGTCGGCGTCATCCTTGCGCTTGCAGATCGCGTCCTGGTGCTCAACTTCGGGCGCGAGCTGTTTCAAGGAATGCCTGAAGAGGTTATCGCTCATCCGGACGTGATCGAATCCTATCTGGGGCAACCGCTTGAACGGCTCCAGTCCTGACATCTGACAAACTCAAACTAAACAGCGGTTTTGACCGCGATCGAAGAGGTCCTATGCCAACTACACTTTTTTCCAAATTCAAGATGCGCGATCTGGAACTGAGCAACCGCATTGTCGTGTCCCCGATGGGCCAATATTCCGGTGACAACGGCAGCGCTACCGATTGGCACATGATGCATCTTGGCCATTTGTCGGTATCGGGCGCGGGGCTGCTGATCACCGAGGCGACGGCGGTCAATCCCCAAGGCCGGCTGAGCAAGACCGATCTCGGACTCTATTCTGTCGAAAACGAAGCCGCGCTTGAACGACAAAGTGAAGCACCGCGAACCATTCCGGCCGTTTGCGCCGTCGGCGTTGGCCGAACGCGCCGGCGAATATTTCGCCAGCGGCTATCCCTCGGCGGTCATGCTGCTGGTCTACGACGTGCTGGAAAATCGGCGCAACGAGGTGCCGGCCATTACCCACGTGGACGGAACC
>JAJYAH010000116.1 GCA_021779635.1 Pseudomonadota bacterium
GCGATCATCTTGGTCAACGTGGATTTGCCGGCGCCGTTTTCACCCAACACCGCATGGATCTCGCCCTTCCTGAGCGAGAAATCGACGTCCTTGACGGCCGCGGTGCCGAGATATTCCTTGGTCACCCGGCGAAGTTCGAGAATGTCACTGGGCTCCATTAGCCACCATCCGAAAGCGCGATGGAAATAATCTCGTCGCCGCCCTTGCTGGCGACAACGAGGCCGGATCCGTATTCGACAGTGCTCGTCAGCCCGTGCCGCGTACCGCCGGTGCGGCTGTGGAAACTGGCGACCGGCGTATGATGGTCGTCGAGCGCCACGACCAGGCCGTAGGAGCGGGTCGGCGCCCAGGGTTTCAGGATACCCATCTGTATCAGCGCCCCGCCCTGCATGGGCTCACTGAACGAAGCGCCGCTCGACAGCGCGGGTGCAACCCAGAACTCCTTCGGCACCTCGGCCATCATCGCCCGGCGATACGTGCGCTCGCGCCGCACGAATTCGACGAGCTGGTTGCGGGGCGCGAAAAGACTGAGCCAGGTGCCGCCTCGCGCGCGCGGCGAGAGCCGGCCTGGATATCCGGGCAGCGCGGTCAGGACCGGCGCCGGAGCCTTTTTCTGGTCGAGATCGAGCAGCACCAGACGATTCTTCCAGCTCTCGGAAACCAGCGCGCTGCGGCCGTCCGCCAGCACGATGCAGCCCGCCGGATAGGACAGGCCCTGGGCGATCGGCTTCGCCTCGGACGTTCGAAGGTCGACCGACCAGACCGATCCCGCCGTTTCCGAATCGAGCAGGTCGCGCTGCCAATCCGTGACGGAATTCCTGGTTGATCCGACGCAGATCAAGAGGGTGTCCGCGTCGCGGAAGGTGGCCGCGGTCACCGAGGCGAACGGCAGCCGCGCGATGTTGCGACGAACCATCGACCGCTTTGCCATGTCCAGCAGCGACAGACCGCGCACCTCATCAAAGATCGCGATGCTGCCATCCGGTCCCGACGCAGTCGCGAGAATCTCGGCCTCGCACTCGACCACCGGCTCGGGTTTTGACCAGTCCCCGCTCACGGCCAGCAGCTTCCGGCCGGACGAGAACAACACGCTGTTGCCCGCGCGCAGCAGGTTGTCCGGCCGCGCGATGGTGAGCAGGTGGTCGGCCTTGTCGACGGCGCTGTTCGGCTTCAGCGCACCGTCCATCGGTGGAATCGCAACCGAGGCTTCGCCACGCCCCAGAAAGCGGTCGGCCGCCAGCGTGAAGACGTTAGCCATGCGCCTTCCCCCAATAGCTCTGGAAACCGCTCCATTGCGGGTCGGCACCCGGAATCTTGTAGCGGCCGATGCGGTTATTGGAGATGCCGCCGAGATAGAGATAGCCCTTGTGTTCGCGCATCGAGGTGATCATCGGATGGTTCTTCGCCTTCTGGTCCCAAAGCGCCTCCAGCGTGCGCCCTTCCGGCGACATCTTGATCACGCAGCCGGTGTTCAGATTCGGATAGAGCCACTCGTCGGGCGCCAGCCGCCGCGCCATGCGGCGCCGGAATCCGGGCATCCGCAGCGCCACATCGAGCGCCGGAGAGCGCATGCCGAGCAAGGCGATCCAGTAATTGCCGTCGGAAGACCGATTGATGTTGTCCGGGTAGCCCGGAAGATCCTTGATCAGAACCTCGACCTTGCCTTCATTGGGCCCGTCGAACCAGTAGCGGCTGACCCGGCATGCCCAGCTCTCGGCGAACAACAGCGACTGCCCGCCCGGCTCGACGCAGATGCCGTTCGGAAACACCAGGCCGCGCAGCACGGTGCGCGTCCTGCCGGTTTTCGGATCCCAGCCGATGATGCGGCCGTTGCCGCGGCTTTCCAGCGCGTCCATCGGCCAGGTGTGCATCTCGTAGCGGATGGTCGCCTCGCTGAAGAACACGCGTCCGTCGGGGGCGATATCGAGGTCGTCGGCCAGCCGCAGCCGGGAGTCGTCGATGATCGAGAACCTGGCGCGATTGGTCTCGTCGGTGACCTTGCTGACTTCGCCCGCGCGCGAGACCTTGTAGAGTCCCATGCCGCCGACGCAGACCAGGATGTTCTCGTCCTTGTCGAGCGCCATCCCCAGCGTGTGGCCGCCGATATGGGCGAAATGTTCGGCCTTGTCGTACAGCGGCGGCCGGAAACGGATGATATCGCCCTGCCGGTTGCCGCAATAGAGATTGTCGTCGCTGTCGAGCAGGACGTCCTCGGGACCTTCAACCTGCCCGAGGCCGAGAATTTCGACGCCATTCAGCTTGTCGTTAAGGGCGTAGGGAGAACCCGAATTCCTGTCGGTCGAAGCAGGACGCGGCATTTCGACCAGCGCCGGCGACATGTAGACCTTGTTCAAAAGCTTGTCGCGATGCTTCACCCATTTCACGTCGACGAACACGGCAAAGATCAGCGTCAGTCCAAGCACCATCGATCCTGAACCGGCGTTGAGGCCGAGCTGGATGACACTGTTGGTCAGCATCAGAACGACGATCGCCCCGATCAAGACCTTGGCGACGGTGCCGCGACCGCCACCGAGGCTGATGCCGCCGAGGACCACGGCGGTCAAGACCGAAATCTCGAGGCCAACACCGGTGTCGGTACCTGCACCACCGAGCCGCGAAGCATAGAGCAGGCCCGCAAGACCGCACAGCATCCCCGAGATGACATAGGTGACGCAGACCGTGCGCGGCACGTTGATCCCGATATTGTGCGAGGACTTGCGGGAGCCGCCGATCGCCATGGCGCGCCAGCCCGGCCCGCTTCGGCTGAAGAGGATGTGAGCGATCGCGAACACCACCAGCATCACCACAAAGCTGGTCGGCAGACCGGCGACATTTCCGAGGCCGAGCAAGTCCCAGAATGCATCGTCGACGAAACCGGTTGACATCGCCTGCGCGTATTTGAGCAGCAGGATGTCGACCAGCGCGCGCACGATGATCAGCGTCACCAGCGTCGTCAGGAAGGCGCGCAGCCTGAGATAGCCGATCAGGATGCCGTTGAAGAGGCCGACGACCCCACAGGCCGCGACCACGGCCGGGATCGTCGCCCACACCGGCAAGCCACCGAGATTGAGCAAATAGAGCGCCAGAAAGTTGCCGAGGGCAAAGTTGGAACTGACACTGAGGTCAATGCCGCCGGCGATGACGACCACCATCATCGCCAGGCACACCAGACCGAACTCGCCAAGCTGCCTCGCGGCAATCATGAGGCTGGACAGCTGGAACATGCTGGGCAGCAGCCAGCCGATGACACCGAGAACAACGATGAGCACGGTGAACGGGATCGCACTGTCGATCCAGCGCTTGGTCAGGATTTCACCGATCAGGCGATCCGGAACAAAGCGGTAGCGCCAGCGCTCCACGACGTTCCAGAAATTCCTTGCACGCGATCCCGAACCGCTGGCTCGCAGTTCCGCGCCGTTAAGGGCCGGACGGCCCTCGATGTCTGCCGCAGTCACGTAAAGTGGCTCCAGTGGAAAAGGGGCGAGGTCAAAACCCCGCCGGAAAAGGCGGCTGCGAGGCACAAGCACGCGCCTCGCCGCATGAGGGCAGTTACTTCAGGAGCTTCGCGTAGGTGTCCGGATTCCAGCAGGTGCCTTCCTTGACGTCCGCCTTGGTCATGGTCCGGTACGGCGAGTATGCCATGTACTTGATCGAGCCTGCCTTGGGCTTCGCCTGCAATAGCATCTTGATGGTGGTGGCGATGTCGCGCCCCATGCCGACGGCATTATAATTGAGCGCGTAGTCGAACGTTCCGTCGGAAAGGGCATCGCACATGCTCTGCGCGCCGCCCCCGGCGGTGACCAGCATCACCTGGCCCCTTTTTCCGGCCTGCTGGATCGCAGCACCGGTGCCGCGCGCCTGGCCGTCCCAAACATCGATGATCGCGCAGAGGTCGGGATTCTGCTGCAGCACGGTCTCGGTGATCGAGCGCGCCTTGCTGGCATCCCAGTCGGCCGCCTGGCTGGAAACAAGCTGGACGTCGGGGTGAGCCGCCAGGACTTTCTTCACGCCCTGCACCTCAAAGAAGCTGACGCCACCGGTAACGACCCCTTGAACGATGGCGATCTTTTTGGATTTGCCGTTCTTGCCGCAGCTATTGACGACAATGTTGCCCATCTCCTCTCCCATGCCGATCAGATCCGGACCGACGAACGCGTCGGTCTGGACGGCGCCCTGCATGTTGGCCTGGATGACGTAGATGCCCTGGGCGTTGGCCTGTTTGAGAAGCCGCGCCAGCGACTGGAGATCCGGATTCTGGGTGACGATCACGTCCGGCTTTTGCGCGATCAGGTTGGTGAGCGCCTGCGCCATCGCATCGGTGCTCCAGTTCGGATCCTGGCTCACGAACTTCATGCCGTAGTGATTGGCTTCCTCCTTGACGACGCCGCCCCAGGCCTGCGCCAGGTCGAAACCGAGCGAGATCGGCAGATAGGCGATGGTCTTGCCCTTCATGGCATCCAGCGCGGGATCGCGGAAGGTATCGCTCATCTCCTGGGCCTGCGCGATGGCCAGGCTTGAAATGAAGCCGGCGACGGCCGTCGAGAGCAGTGTCTTCCAGATACGCATGCCATTTCCTCCTTGGGTTGCTTCTTGGTTGTGATGTGTCAGATGTCGCCCTGCTGGGCGGTTTGCTCGTCGCGAGGGTTCACGACGCTGTCGACGATGATGGCGATCAGCAGAATCGAACTCTTGATCAGGTTCTGGACGGTGTACTGGATGTCCATGATCGTCATGCCGTTCAGCAGAATGCCGATCAGCAACGTGCCGACGACGACGTTGCGAACGCCACCCTTGCCGCCGCTTAAGCCGACGCCGCCCAGCACCACGACGAGAATGATGTCGTAGACCAGGTTCGAGGTGACGATGCGGGTGTTCATGGCCGCCACCGACGTCGCCGTGATCACGCCGGCGATGTAGGCGATCAGCCCGGCCAACAGATACTGAAAGACCAGCACGGGCCGCACCGGCACCCCGCCGACGCGGGCCGCGGCGTAGTTGTCGCCCATCGCGTAGATGAACCGCCCGGGCTTGGTATAGCGAAGCAGGAGGAAGGCCGCGAACGCGATCACGATCGCGAGAATCACCGCGCTCGGAATGCCGAAGAAAAATCCCTGCCCGATGCTGCGAAGCCAGCCGATATCGCGCGGCAGGTAAACCACGTCGATGCCGAGGATCATGTGCGCGCGGCCAAAGCCGTAGATGAACGTTCCCATCGCCAGCGTCGCGAACAGCGGCGGGATCTCCGCATAGGCGATCAGAATGCCGACGATCAGGCTCATCAGCAGCGCGAACCCCAGCCCGAGCGCGATCGCCAGCGGCAGCGGCACGCCTTCATTGGCGAGCTGGAACGTCCACGCCACCGAGATCGCCATGTTGGCGACGATCGAGAGGTCGATGCCGCGGCCGATCACGACGATCACCATGGCAATGCCGAGCACGCCAAAGACGGCAACGCTGCGCAGCAGCGTGAGAAGATTTTGCGCGGTCAGGAATCCGGGCAGCAGGATCGAGAAGATCGCAAACAACAAGATCGCAAGCAGAAAGACGATCTGCTCCTGACTGAGGGAAAGGCGCCATTTCACGGCGAGGTCCTCCCGCCGCCTGAGGCGTGAAGGCTGGCATCCAGCACCAGCCGGCCTTTCACGGCGCCCGAGCGCACGCGGTCGAGCGCCGGATTGGGATCGTCGTGCGTCACGCGCTCGACCGGCACCGCGCGCAGCTTGCCCGACTTGGCAAGATCGACCAGCTCGCGCAGCTCGTGCTGGCTTCCGGTGTAACTGCCGCGGATCGTAATGGCGCGCAGCGGAATGGTCGGGAGCGGCAGCGTGAGATCGCCGCCATAGAGGCCGACCGGCACATAGGTTCCGCCTCGGGCCAGCACCGCGACGCCGGCTTTCGCGGTCTCGGACGACGCGACGAAGTCGACCACGCCGTAGATCGGCTTGCCCGCGGCCTTGGCGAGTTCGTCGGCGAGTTCTCCCGACTTCGCATTCACGCCCGCATGCGCGCCGGCCTCGCGCGCAACCCCGAGCTTTTCGTCGCTGACGTCGACGGCGACGATCTTCTGGTATCCGAGCGCCACGAGGATGCTGATGGCCGCCAGGCCCAATCCTCCGGCGCCAATGACGACGACGGGATTGTCCGGCTCGACGTCGGAAAGTTTCCTTACCGCCGAATAGGCGGTGATGCCGGAGCAGGCATAGGTCGCAGCCAGCGCTGGATCGACGTTACCGAAGTCGATCAGATGCTCCGGCTTGTCGACCAGCACATGGGTGCCGTAACCGCCATCGCGAAACACGCCGAGGCTTCGCGGGCTCAGGCACATGTGGTCGTTGCCGGAAAGGCAATGCTTGCATTTTCCGCAGCCGGCCCACGGGTACACCAGCCGATGGTCGCCGATGGCGACGCCTTTTGCTTCCGGCCCGAACGCCACCACCTTGCCGACGGTCTCGTGGCCGGGAATGAAGGGCAAGGTGACGCCCCGGTCCTTGAGCGACAGCCGCTTCCCGCCACCGAGATCGTAGTAGCCGTCCTGAAAATAGAGATCGCTGTGGCAGACGCCGCAATAAGTGGTCTTGAGAAGAACCTGAGCGCCGGTCGGTTCGGGGGTCGTTACCTCGACCGCCTCCAACGGCTGTCCATTCCGGACCACGGCCCAGCCACGCATTTTATCTTCCTCCCCGAAGTGTTTGAACGATCAGAGCAGACCAAACTTATCCGGTCAAGTGGTCGGCCTTTGTATGACCGTGCGCGCGAAAATTGGCTGAACGCGTTTGTTTTCTGCAACTTTCGTTCGTAATGGCGAGGCTCCGCCTGCGCTTCCGGATTTTTCCATCATCCTATCGACAAACGAATTACCTGTCCGTATAAGTTTTTCCAAACGCTCGGGAGGAAGATTTGGGCGGAGCTGTTCGCGCGGCTGCAAGCGTTGCTTTGGCGGGTCGCAGTCATCGTCCCGGTCGCGCCGTAACCGCGGCGGACAAAATCTCCTTGAATGGTTGCCTGACACGCTTGATGATCTTCGGCGGCAGCGACATCAAATTCACCAAGACCTTCCAGCCGAGCGGAACTGTCTTCGCCGATGACGCAATCCACGCGCAGGGCGCGATCGGTTCAAGGTCTCAATCGGTGAGCCGGTCTGGCCGGAAAATCAGGCCGCTCCAAAGCGAGGGCGCCAAACCCGACATATCCGTTTTCATGAAATTCGATCATCCCGTCCTGCTACCGAAGCGAGGTCACGGGATCGAGGTTCGCATCAACTAACGCGGCAGTTTGGAGAACAGGCGATGTCAATTCATGTCCAACCCCCGAGAACCTACGGCAATTTTGTTGGCGGCAAGCAAGTCGACGCCGCCAACGGCGCGACGTTCCCATCGACCAATCCGACCTCCGGGTCGCACTGGGGCAATTTCGCGCTTTCGTCGGCGGCCGACGTCGACCTCGCGGTCAAGAACGCGCATGCGGCCTTTTCCGGCCCATGGGGAAAACTCTCGCCGACCGAGCGCGGCAAGCGGCTGACCGTGTGGGGCGAGAAGATCGCAAGCCAGGCCGAGCGGATCGGCACCATCGAATCGACCCAGAACGGCAAGCTTCTCGCCGAGATGCGCCTGCAGTCCACCATCGCGGAAGACTGGCTCCGGTATTTCGGCGGACTGGCCGACAAGATCGAGGGTTCGGTTATTCCGCTCGCCCGCCAGAGCGTGTTGAACTACACGCTTCGCGAGCCCCTCGGCGTCATCGGCGTTATCACGGCGTGGAATTCGCCGACCTTCCTTAACATCATGGCGGCCGCACCGGCGCTGGCAGCGGGCAACGCCATCGTGTTGAAGCCCTCGGAGGTCACGCCGGCGTCGGCCATCGAGATCGCCCAGCTCGCGATCGAAGCGGGTATTCCGGAAGGCGTCGTCAATGTCGTGACCGGGCTTCGTGAAACCGGCGAAGCGCTGGTCGATCATCCGCTGGTCCGCAAGGTTTCGTTCGTCGGCAGTGTCGGCGTCGGCCGCGAAATCGGCGCGCGCGCCGGACGCCGGCTCATCACCAGTACGCTGGAGCTGGGGGGAAAGAGTCCCAACATCGTATTCGGCGACGCCGATCTCGATCTCGCGGAAATCGGCGTTCTGGCCGGAATCTTCGCCGCCGCCGGCCAAACCTGCGTCGCGGGAAGCCGCGCCTACATTCATGCCTCGGTCTACGACCAGATGATCGAACGCCTGGTTGCGCGATCCAAACAGATCAAGCTCGGCGACCCGCTGCTCGCTGACACCCAGATGGGACCCATCGCCACGCGCGCACAGTTCAGCAAGGACGAGAGCATGGTCGGTCGCGCGATCGAACATGGCGCCGAGCTTCTGGCCGGCGGCGGCAAGGCTTCGGTCGAGCAATGGCCGGACGGACTATTTTTCCAGCCGACCATTCTCCACAACACCGGCCGCGACAACCCGATCATCAAGCAGGAAGTATTCGGGCCGGTCCTTGCGATTACGCGCTTTGAGACCGACGAGGAAGTCCTGGAACAGGCCAACGATACCGAGTTCGGCCTGGCGGCGGGCGTTTGGACCAACGACATTCGCCGCGCGCATTCGATGGCGCGCGCGCTGCAGGCCGGGACGGTGTGGATCAATACCTACCGCGCGCTGGCGTTCAATTCGCCGTTTGGCGGCTACCGCTCTAGCGGCACCGGCCGCAACAACGGCATCGAGTCGATCAACCAGTACCTTCAGACCAAGAGCGTGTGGTGCGAATTGAGCACCGTTGCCCAGGATCCGTTCGTGATGCGATCCTGATCCGGATTAGTCGCAAGAGCCGAGGTTCATCGCCAAACTCCAGCTGTCTCCGACCAAGACTTGCCGATCAACATATCCGCGGGGGCGCCGCATCTGCTAGAAGGAACATGACGTCGAGCATCTACACCTGATGGCAAATCGATTGCGCATCAACCGTCGAAAGCGGGCACGCCTTGATGGGCTGGCCGCGGACAGGTGAAGGACCTATTGGATGGGACGACAAATACGCGACGAAGTAGCCGGCAGCGCCATTGAATCCGACCGGCTTTCGGCAGCGGCGCCGTCGATCCGGCCACGCTACCAGCAGATCGTCGCGGCGCTGCGCAAGGAGATCGAGGACAACAGGCTCAAGGCCGGCGACATGCTGCCCTCCGAAGCCGAGTTGCGCGAACGCTTCTCGGTGAGCCGGCACACGATTCGCGAAGCGCTTCGTGCGCTCAGGGATGAAGGCTTCGTCGAGTCGCGGCAAGGCGCTGCCACGCGGGTGACCAAGCCCGAGAACGCGATTTACACCTATTCCGTCAGTGACGTCGCCGAGCTCCTGCAATACGCCACCGACGTCAGGTATGAGATCGACAAAACCAGCGTCGTCGTCGCCGACGCCGAACTGGCATCCCGGCTTGCCTGCACGGTCGGTTCGCGATGGCTGCGGGTCGAAGGCTTCCGCTATGTGAAGGGAGACTCGACGCCGCTGTGCTGGACCGAGATCTATATCCTATCCGAATATAGCGGCGTCGCGGTTCAGATCGGCCGTCAACGCGGCACCATCTACTCGTTCATCGAAAGCATGTACGGCGTTCGGGTGGCGCAGGTCGACCAGACCCTGCAGGCCGCCGCCATCCCTCCCCAGGCTTCCGAAGCCATCAAGTTCGAGGGATCGGATCTGGCGATCGTCATCCGCCGAATCTATCGGCTCGGCGACGGCAGCATCCCGCTGGTGGCCATCAACTACCATTCGCCGACGCGCCTTCGTTTGAACTGGACACTGCGGCGCTCGGCGAACACGTGAGCTTCGGGGGGTGGAGCGGGCGAAGGGAATCGAACCCTCGTATGCAGCTTGGGAAGCTGCCGTTCTACCATTGAACTACGCCCGCAACATTTGAAAGATCAAGCACTTAGCAAATCGGACTTCTCGAATTTAGCTGACGTTTAGCTGACACCTGCTCGGCGACGAACCGCCTCGCAGCCGTCTTATAACATTCGAAACGCCGTGATCAAACGGAGCATTAAGGAGTAGTTCGCCACAGTTACGACGACAGAATTGCCGTGAACGTTCGCGTAAGCAACAAGTCAATTAACGCAGTCGCGCCATCAATTCCCTTGAAAGGCTCTCAAGCAAGGCGCGGCCCTGACTACGGGTGAGTTCCTGAAAAAGCAAACGCGTCGAGTACATCGCCCTACTTATTTCAGGAAAGCGTGCGTTGAACTCTGAGATGATCAGTCCGGCTTGATCCATTGAAGAAACGGCCAGCTTGTGTACCAGCTTCTTTGTGTACGGAAATGCGCCGTCATCGAACATTCCGTACCCGAGACCAATTCGATTTGCCATTTTGCAGAGATTAGTGTGACTAAGCGGATCGGTTTGTTCATTGATCTTTGCTTGTCGGTCCGCTTCCCACTCAGCGCGGCTAAGAGGCGGCTCATAAGACGGATCGGGGCCAACCCAGCCCCTTGATACATACTCCATCAGCTCGTTCAAACGCTTCTTCTCAGTCGCCCTCGATGCGGCATGGTGAGCTGCCCAAAACTTTTCGGGCTCTAAATATCGGACCGCTTCGCGTTCGATTAGCGCAATAGCCTCTCGGACCGAGCATTCAAAAATTTCAACCGTTCCGCCATACTTGACGCGTCGGGCGATAAGCTGGCCGTGCACAGCGGCTTCAACAGACTTAGCTTGAGGCGTACGCAGGCTCCAAGCCATTTGCCAATGTTGATCAAAACCATGGCCGCTGGAGTAGTCCTTCGCACGTTTTCCGACGTCAATAGTAGTGAAACCAATCTTCGTCCATGCGGTGAACTCTGGATGAGACAAAACATAGACAGTTCCGACCTTACCGAGGTTCGGTATTGGTCGGGTAGCAGGCGGATCATCAAGTTGTGCGATAGCCTCTAGAATTAGCGGAAGACAGCCCTGAATATCCTCTCCGTCACTTGGATACATCGTGCGACTACCGTTACGCTGCGCAATTCGTTTCCCAGCCACTGTTGCATCGCGGTACTCCGCAAGGTCATTGAGCAAGCCGCTTGCCTTGCGAGGATGATCTTCGTGAAACCGGTCGCGTAAGCAATCGCGGACGTAATCTTCATAGGTCTCTTCGTAAGCTGCGCTGGTCATTTTACTAACTTTAAAAGCTGACGGCGTCATTGCATGTCGGCTGACCAGTGTCGCGCATTGACATCGATTTTTCCAGTTCCGCGATTGCTCGGCTTACGACTTCGATCTGCGCATCCATCTCCTCGTTTGTCGCACGACCCGGCTGATCTCTAGTCCAGCATTCTCCAGACCTCAGTCGCCGGATAAGGCGGCTTAGCTTCGCATGCTCGTTTTCCATTCTTATAAGAAGCGGGTCGTCCGTCAATGTTGTAGGAGGTTTATGCTTCATACCAATCAGCTCCGCGCTCTGCGTTTGACCCAATAGTCAGACCCGACGTCAAAGCTTGCAAGATAATTCTCACGAAATCTTCATGTCACTTTGCTGTAACTGAAAGACCTTGTGACAAATCATCCCAGCCCGAACGTTCAACGCGGTAGCGGGACACACACAAGAAGCGGAGGCGTGCGGCACTGCTCAGGGCGCTTGCCGACGCCGTTTTCTAAGAAATGAGCCAGCACTCTTGCGGTTAACAATCGCTACAAACATCGAAGCGCCCGGCCTCCATCCGCCGGGCTGTTCGTACCTGACCGGGACGTGCGTGCAAACAGTTGAGCTATTGATTTGCCGCCGCTCGCGAAATGAAATAGAAGGCGCATTCTCGATTTTCGATGTGCAACATGGGTTGCGCCGTTAGAGCATGTGCTCACGCCAGTCGGTTATCGGTCCCCTGTCTACCAACTTCGGCGGCTCCGCGTTCCAGCGGACGCGGAGCGCCGCTTCTTTCGGAGGCCGCATGCCGCGCCAGACGAAAACCCCTGTCGTGTTTTTGGCGCTGTCACCGGCAGCGACCGCGACCGCGCTCGGCATCGAACCGCGCAAGGTCTACACCGCGATTGATGACGGCGCGCTTCCCGTTTTTATCAACGGAGTGAAGCGCAGAATTTTGGTCAGCCACATCGAACGTTGGGTTCTGTCGTGGCCGCAACTCAAGACGAAAAGGAAGGTCCCCCATGGCTGATATCACGCAAGACGAAGTTGACGATCTCAAGTCGCTGGCGTTGGGGCTCGCGCCGTCCGCGAAGCTCCCCGACTTAGAGACAGACATCAAATCCCGAGCGAGCCAGTCGCTCGAAGCGCAGGCGCGTTTTCTCCGCCGCGTTATCGATGCGTTCGAAGAGGCCGAAGTGTCGAAGTATCGGCCCGAGACGAAGACAGTCAACGGCAGCGGCAACCGCCGACCGGATAAAAGCAATCCGTGGTCGCGTGAGGGATGGAATTTGACCCATCAGTCCCGGCTCGTGACGAAGCTCGGCGAAGCGAAGGCCACTGCTATCGCCGAGGCCGCCGGATGCAAGCTCGGCTCGACGCGCCCTAATCCGTCTTACAACTGATCGCGCGCCGCGTGACGAAGGCTTATCTCACACCGCCGCGCGGCATCAAGCTTCCCTCGGGAGCCAAGATGCAGCACGGCATGATCATAGGAGGCGACCCGATGCAACGTCCGCTCAATTCAAGCTCCCCGCTGCATCCGCGCAATGGCGCGGCAAAGAAGACCATTGACGCTCAGCCCGTGCCCGGCATGGTTCGGCAGACAAAGCCATCCCATGACTTCCTGAACGGCTCGCCGATTGCCGATGAGCCGAACACGCCGCTCGCGCCGAA
>JAJYAH010000883.1 GCA_021779635.1 Pseudomonadota bacterium
TGCGGTTTGCCGGAGACTTCCCAGGCCGGGCCGGAAATAGCTTCGTGCGGCTTTTGTTCTAAAGATCCCGATATGCCTGATGAATCAGGGCAGGAGAGCCGAGAAGGCCGTTGCGCCACGCAATCCCCTGAGAACGGCTCCGGCGGCCCGGCGGAGCCCCATTGCGCGCTGAAAACCGTTTCCGGTGCAGCGCGCGCATCTCCGAACCAGGGCTCCTTGAGAAGACGAAATTCCTGATCCGGTCATCTGGGCCAGTTGCTGCATCATTGCTGTACCGGCGAGTGGTATTTCTTCAGCGCGGCTTCGATCAGCTTGTTGTCGTAGGTCCGGCCGAAATCGATCTTCGTCTGCTGTAACGCCGGCTCGAGGACCGCGATCGAATCCAGCACGTTCCTGGCGGCTTCCGGCGAGATGAGCCCATCCCATTGGAAGGCGGAAAGGTTCTTTTCCAGCGACTCCCGATAGAGCTTTTCGTCGCTTCTGTAATAGGCGGGAGGCAGGGACTTGATGATGTCATCGATCGACGCGGTTTTCAGCCATTGCATGGCGTGGACGACGGCGTTGGTGATCGCCTGTGACGTGTTGGGATTGGCCTTCAGGAATTCGGTCTTCACCATGAGGCAGTCAGCGAGGTACTCGCCTCCGAAGGCGGCTTTTGTTCCTTCCGCCGTCCGGCTGTCGGAGAGGATGACGGCATCGCCACCTTCCACGAGCGCGTTGATCGCCGGATCGAGGTTCACTAGGGCGTCGAGCTCACCGCCCGTTTTCATTGCGGCGACAGCGCTCGGGCCGGTGCCGATCGAGATATAGCTGGCGTCTTTCCACGGTACTCCGGCGCGCTCCATCAATCCGGCAACAAAGTTCTGCGTCGAGGCCCCCGGCGCCGAGACGCCGATCTTCCTGCCTTTCAGGTCGGCAATCGTCTTGATCTTGTCGGCCAGCGATTTCCGCACCACCAGGACATTGCCCGGGTAGCGGCCGAAGGGCACGAGGCATGTGAGATTGATCCCTTTTGTCTGCATGCGGAGCGTATGTTCGTATGCTCCCTCCGCAACATCCGCGCCGCCGCCAATCAGGCTTTGCAGCGCTGCCGTTCCCGACGCGAACGCCGTGGAATCGACCGTCAATCCCTCCTGTTCGAAGTAATTGCGGTTGAGAGCGACGAAATAGGCGACCTTGTTCATCTGGCTGATGGAACCGCCGACCGATATCGCGATATTCTTTTTCTCCAGACCCGCGTTGTCCGCCAGCGCCGTGCCGCTCGCGATCAGCACTGCGAAACCGGCAGCAAAAACCATCGAAAATTGGTTCATCGTTTCCTCCGCGCCTTGCTATTTTTTTATGTCAGACGATCGTCTTGCCGACGTTCGCCCGGTTGCGAATCCGCGTGCCCGCCTACAGCGGCTCGTTCCGAAGAATGTCCTGCAGCACCTCGCGGGGAACGCGGATGTCCAGGCCGGCACGTTCCTCCTGGACCAGCATCGCCGCGCGGGAATCCCGCTTTCCCCACCCTTTGTTCAGGGCCTCGGTCATCTCGGCCAGGGTCATATTGGCAAAGCGCATCGGCAGATTGTTTTCGCGGCCGAGCGCGGCCGCCAGCGAGACGTCCTTGTGCGCGAGTTCCAGGGCAAAGGCAGGGTTGTCAAATTCGTGCGGAAGAAACTGATCGGCCATCCGGTCGACCGCGCGCTGCCGACCGAGTGATCCTTGCCGGATCGCACCGAACAGTAAGGCGGGATCGACACCGGCCTTGACCCCCAGCGTGAAGGCTTCGGCCAGAACCATCTGGATGCCGTAATTGGCGCAGTTGTGCACGAGCTTGGCGACGGAAGCGGTGCCGCTCGGCCCAAGATAGCGCACCTGATCTCCGAGCAGATCAAGGACAGGTTTGCAGGCGTCGTAGGTCGCGCGCTCGCCGCCGACCCAGATCGCCAGTTTGCGGGAGGCTGCACCCTTGGGGCCGCCGCTGACGGGAGCATCGAGCATGGAAACGCCGATCCCCGCCAGATCGGCCGAGAGCTTGCGGACCAGCGTCGGAGAATTGGTCGAGAGATCGATATAGGGCGTGCCAGCTGAGAAACCGGCTCGCAGGCCATCCTCTCCCGCCATGATAGCCTCGATCTCGGCAGGTCCAGGCAGCGCCGTGAAGACGAGGTCCGAGCCTGCAGCCAGAGCCTTTGGCGCTTCAGCCCAGATGGCTCCCCTGGAGAGGGCGGCGCCGGCGGATTCACGGCGCCTGGTCATCACCACAAGCTTGTGCCCGGCGTCCAGCAGATGACCGGCCATCGGGCCTCCCATGGCACCCAGTCCCGCAAAGCCTATTCTCATCACGCTCTCTCGTTGTCATGCCGAAATCATCCGCCAGGGAAGGGGAATTGATGTCAGATAAGTCGGCGACGTTTCGCCGAGAGTGGCTTTGCCTCGGACTGTCGAGCCGTGTCCTCCGCAAGAATTGTGGCAGCGATCGCGCCAGCATTTTCGACGTGAAGACGACACGCACGCGCTGCGGCCTCTGCATCACGAGCCTTGATCGTCTGGACGATATTGCCGAGTTCAGCGAGGCTGGCCGCAAGGCGACCTGGCTGGGCCAGGGTTGTCGCGCGCAGCATCGAGACACGTCCGTGAATGAGACGCAGCATCTCGACCAGCACGGGATTATGCGCGCCCGCGGTCAAGGCCGCGTAGAATTTGCCTTTTACCGTCAGATGATCGGCGCCGAGTTTGCTGGTGTAGCTCCGTTTCATTTCGGTAAAGGCCGTTTCCAGCGCCTTGCATTCCTTCTCGGTCGCGCGCTCGACGAAGCAGCGCCCGGCCATTTCCTCCAACGCCGCCCGAACTTCGTAGATCGATTTGGCGTCTTCGGCCGTGTAGACCGCGACGATCGGGCCGCGATGCGGGATGATCTGGACGACGCCCTCGGCTTCGAGCTGACTGAGCGCTTCCCGAAGCAGCGTCCGGCTGACGTCCAGCATCTCGCACAGTTCGCGTTCCACCAACCGGTCCCCCGGCGCAAAGCGCCGATCGAAAAT
>JAJYAH010000117.1 GCA_021779635.1 Pseudomonadota bacterium
CCTCAGTGAATCAAAAGTCCCCGCCAATGGCGAGGACTTTGTCAGCAATCTGAGGGCCGGCATATGAATGCCGGCCCTTTCCGAAGGTCTGTTCAGATCAGACGCGGATCAATACCTGGCGACGACCGGGTTGCCCCAGTTGAAGCGGTAGTTGATGCCGGCCTTGACGGTGTGCTCGGAGTCGGTGAACCGGGTGCCGACAATGTCAACCGGACCGGTCAGGAAGGTCGAGCTGCCGAAATTGTAGTACTGGTATTCGAGCTTGGCGGACCAGCTCGGCGCGAACATATATTCGAGGCCCGCGCCGACGGTGTAGCCATCCTTGTGGTTGCCGTCGGTGGTGAAGGCCGCCGGTGCGCCACCGGAAACGACGCTGATATTGTCGTTGTCCTTCCAGGCATAGCCGCCCTTGGCGTAGAGCAATGTCGGGCCGAAGGAGTAGCCGAGCCGCCCGGTAACCGACCCGAGCTGGTCGCTGTTGGAGGACACGACCGTCCCGGCCGGGAAGGTCACGCCGCTGTTGCCGTTGGCAAGCCAGCTGTACTCTGCCTCGATGCCGATCACCCAGTTATTGCCGAACTGATAGTCGGCGCCGCCCTGGATACCGCCGAGGAAGCGGCCGTCGCTGCCGGCCAGGCTGTTGTTGCCCGCGAACGCGCCGCCGACGTGACCGCCGATGTAGAAGCCGGTCCAGTTGTAGATCGGCGCCACATAGGCCGGAGCCTTGGTGTACGGGGCAGCGCGGGCCGGAAGATCGGCTGCAAGTGCAGGCACGGTCGCGCCGAGAGCGACGAGTGCCACAGTACCGAGTAGAAATTTCTTCATTTTGTTCTCCAGATTAAGTCAGAAGGGCCGCGTGCTGGGTCCGTCCGTGGCGCGCATTTAGACGGCTTTTGCGTAAAATGCTGTCACCCATAGGTCACAGTGAGAGGGTTCCCTAACCCACTGGAGAACAACTATTTTTGATGTTTAATGAAGCCTTAATCAAACCTAAATGATGCCTTAATTTGTGGCTTGGAGCGCGCGCAGGGAGCAGTGCTGGTGCGGTCGCCAATTTCGATTCAGAGACGCAGTTGACGTCGCAGCAAGCGGACGCGAATCGAGGCGTTTCGGGGAAATGTCGAACAGGGTCTCGGACGCGAAATAAAAATCTGCATCGGCCCCGCGCGATGGGGCGGTGGCGCTTGCGATCTGCGGAACCCGGATTTTTCAGTCAGGATTGAACTGTCGACCTCTCCGAGCCCGGCTTTTGGATGCCGAGGTCCGTTCGCCGCATTGAGTTGTTGCGGACGTTTATTGTGAGGCCGCGGCCGTCCATCAGCCTGGAGAGGATGCCGGCGCGCCCGGGATCGGCCACAGGGTGGGCGCCCCCCCCGCGAGTCGGCGCGGTTCTCCTTCCTTCACGACATCGACAGTTCGTTCGTCGACGAACTAAGTCTGCGGGGCTTTCTATATAAGTCGGCAACGTTACGAACCAGTGGAGAAAATCATGGAGCACTCGGAAGTCCTGCGGTCCACCGGGATGTTCAGCCGGCGATCGGTCATCGGAACATTCGGTGCGGTCATGGCGATCGTCAACTTTTCGCCTTGGGCCGTTTCACCAGTTCGATCGGAACAAAATCAGGGAGCGATGAACATGAGCAATTATGCGACGGACAAGAAGACGGTGAGCGATGTCGTCAGCGGCGGCGGCCTATTGGTCGTAGCGCAATGGGAGGCCAAGGAAGGACTTGCCGACAAGGTCGCCGCAATTCTGGACCGCTTTCTGCCCGAGGCGCAAAGGGACCCCGGCGCAAAGCTATTTCTGATTGGCCGCGGCAAGGAAAACCCTGCGCAGTTTCTGTTCTATGAGCTGTTTCGGGATGAGGCCGCTCTCAAAGCGCACCAGGAGAGCGGCTATTTCAAGACCTACATTGCGGAGCAGGCGTTGCCGCTTCTCGCCAGGCGCGAACGCGCCCAATACGCATTGTTATAAATAAAATAAGTTATGCTCTCCGCGACCTGGTGCGTTCGCGAGCCGTCCCGAGGGCAAATCGGGTTTCGTGCGCTGTGATGCGGCGCACGAAACGCCTGTTATTTCACGCATTTCGGCTCCACCGGCAGAGCTTCATCCGGACCGGTCGCCTGCCGAATCAAAAGCGGCAGACACGGATTGCGCTCGTCCGAGCAGACCCGCGCCAATCGATCAATAAAAACATAACAATTTTAGTTGGATGATGGTGCTGCCAGACAGGATTGAACTGTCGACCTCTCCATTACCAATGGAGTGCTCTACCACTGAGCTACGGCAGCGTACCGCCCCCGAGAATCGGCCAAAAAGGCCCCTACAAGGCGCGCCGATCCTTGCCACAAGGCCCCCACCGGCGCAAGCGCGAGCCGGTGGCGATGCCATCAAAAGCGCCACAATCAGCCTGGCGCGCCTGTTGCCTGCTTCAGCAGGCTCAGTTGCGGGCCGATCCGGTTCCCCATTTCCTCGCCCAGTGCAGCCAGCGCCTTGATCGGCCGGACCATGACCTCGAATTCGATCATTTCGCCGGCCTCGCCGAACTTGATGAGATCAACACCCTTGAGCTGCCATTTGCCGATATTGGCGCTAAATTCCAGCGCGGCATCGTGCGAACCGCTGACAAATGTCCGATGATAGCGAAAATTCTCGAAAATCTGCACCACCGTCGTCAGCACCAGCAGGGTCGCCGGCCGCCCGGGGATCGGCGATTGCACGAACGGCGAGCGAAACACAATATGTTCTGATAGCAGGGACTGCAGCAGATCGTGATCGCCCGACGCCACAAAGCGATGCCAGCCGTCCAGCGTCCGTTGCGGCAAGGGCGCCAGCGCGTGTCGTTCGCCCATCGGTCGATCCTTCCGGTTCATGCCGCTCGGCGGCGGCGCATGCAAGCAGGTCCACGATGAAGGATGAGAAGCATAAACGCGAGGGGCAAACCGGAGCGCCGGCGAAGAATCCGGAACAGGACCCAGCCAGGGATTCTGGCAAGCATTCGAGCAAGGATTCAAGACAGGATCGGCTGAAGCTGGCACTGCGCGCGAATCTCAAGCGGCGAAAATCGCAGGCACGGGCGCGAGACAATTTCACGGCTGCGTCTTCTGCTTCTGATGACATTGCACCACATGAACGCAGCGAGGAAAACCCGGGCAAATAGCCGGTTGGCTCGCCGGGGAATATCCCCGATCATTTGGTTTTCTTGAGTGAAGAAAGATGGAAATGGCGGCAGAGACCACGGCGGAGAGCAAGGCAGAAGAGAGCGCTGCGGCAGCATCGGCGTTTCCGCGCCATGAGCAGACCTTCCCGGCGCTGACCTCGGACGAGATCGCGCGCATGCGCCGATTCGGCGAGCTACGCCGTTACAAGGACGGCGAAAGGCTGTTTGAGACCGGCAAACCGGGACCGGGCATGTTCGTCCTGCTGTCCGGCCATGTCGCGATTACCCAGCGCGACGGCCTCGGTCACGTCACGCCGGTGATCGATCAGGGGCCGGGCCAGTTTCTCGCCGAAATCGGCCAGCTGTCGGGCCGCGTCGCGCTGGTCGATGGCCATGCCGAGGGCGACGTCGAAACGCTGCTGATCCCGCCGGAACGGCTGCGCGCGCTGCTGGTGGCGGAAGCCGATCTCGGTGAGCGCATCATGCGCGCCCTGATCCTTCGCCGGGTCAGCCTGATTCGGGGCGGCGCCGGCGGCCCGGTGCTGATCGGACCCTCGAATTCGCGCGGCGTGATCCGTCTGCAGGGATTTCTCACCCGCAACGGCTATCCGCATCATCTGCTCGATCCGGCCGGCGATCACGATGCCGCCGAACTGATTGCGCGATATTCGCCGTCGCCGACCGACTGGCCGCTGGTGGTGGCCGCCGACGGTACCGTGCTGCGCAATCCCAGCGAATCCGATCTGGCGCGCGCGATGGGCATGGTACGCGCGGTCGCCAAGGACAAGGTCTACGATGTCGCCATCGTCGGCAGCGGTCCGGCGGGGTTGTCGACCGCGGTTTATGCGGCGTCCGAGGGGCTCAGCGTTGCGGTGTGCGACGGGCGGGCGTTCGGAGGACAGGCCGGCGCCAGCGCGCGCATCGAGAATTACCTCGGCTTTCCGACCGGAATTTCCGGGCTGGCGCTGACCGCGCGCGCCTTCAACCAGGCGCAAAAATTCGGCGCCGAGATGATGATTCCGGTGACGGTGAAGTCGCTCGATTGTTCGCGCGACGACGGCGCGTTCGGCCTGAAACTCGAGGATGGGGACGTGCTGCGCGCGCGGTCGATCGTGGTCGCCAGCGGCGCGCGCTATCGGCGCCCCGCGATCGAGAACCTCGCCGATTTCGAAGGCCGCGGGGTCTGGTACTGGGCGTCGCCGATCGAGGCGCGGCTCTGTGCCGAACAGGAAGTCGTGCTTGTCGGCGGCGGCAATTCCGCCGGGCAGGCCGCGGTGTTCCTGTCGGATCACGCCCGCAAGGTGCACATGGTGATCCGCGGCGGCGGCCTTGGCGCCAGCATGTCGCGCTATCTGATCGAGCGCATCGAGGCCGCGTCGAATATCGAATTGGTGTTCAACACCGAGGTGGTCGCGCTTGAGGGCACCGAAGACGCATCGCTGCAGCGGGTGCGCTGGCGCAGCCGGTTGTCCGGCGACGACAGCACCACTGACATCCGCAATCTGTTCCTGTTCGTCGGCGCCGATCCCGCCACCGGATGGCTCGAGGGCTGCGGCGTCATGGTCGATCGCGGCGGCTTCGTGGTGACCGGCGCGCGGTGCAGGAAGGGCGAAGGGCAGTTGATGTCGCCGCTGGAAACCTCGGTGCCGGGCGTGTTCGCCGTCGGCGACGTTCGTTCGGGATCGGTCAAGCGGGTCGGCGGCGCGATCGGCGAAGGCGCGCAGGTGGTGGCGGCCCTGCACGATTTTCTCGGCGATACCGCAAAGCCGGCGCTCTGAGCAATGCGGCGATCATTGTATGGGTGAACCGGGCCGCGCGCGGCGGCGCGGAGAACGATTATCCCGATGTCTTTGGCGACGCCGATCCGGCGCCGCGAGTTCCTCTTATCTTGTTGATCACCATCGAATGCAATCTGGGAATATCATCGATGTTCATGTGGCCGACATTGGCATCCGGGACGTAGTAATTCGTGAGCTCGCCGCGGAAACCCGGACCGCGTGTGATTTTGGCTTCGGCACTCTTATAGATGTTCAGAACGCGGGCCACGTTCGCGCTCGCCGCATGGGAATACGTTCCGTCGAAGGGAACGATCAAGGCAACGGGCACGCCCATTTGGCCGAGATATTCTCCCATGTCCATCACGGCGTCGGCACCGAAGGAATGACCCACAAGCACGATAGGTCCACGTCGACCAGCCTTGTAGTTAGCAGCAATTTCGCGCGCAACCGCTTGCCACTCGGAATAACTGGTCACGGTGGCGGAAATGCCGACCCCGCGGAGTTCGGCGGCAAGGCGGTCCATGCCCAGGGAAAACACGTTCAGGAAGCCGCGCATCAAATAGACTTGGGTCGCGGAAGCACGGGGCGCAGCGGACGGTTCCGCGAGGGCTGCTGTCTTCTCTCCGGACGTCGTGGCCGGTTGGCCGACCGCATTGAAGCAACTGCCGACACTTATGACCGCAGTGGTCACCAATACCGCGACGGAAAAACCCATTCTAGACATAATGAAAAATCCCAGCAAAGACCTGAGCGGAAACGGATTGTCTAATTGTAGCAATAGGACGGGCGCGCCGGTTCGGGCAACACGGATCGCCTGCAAGATGATGTCGAGGGGCCTGATTCCGGACGGATGTCGCGGATTTGTCACAGGCTGATGCCGCCTGATTTTTCTTGAGCGCGCGATCTGCGCAGAGGGCAGGGCACTTTCGATGGCCGACGACGGCGGGGAGTTCGGATGGCTCCTGGCTCGGGTCGAGCCCGCTTAACGGCGCTGGAAACATCGGCTAGGATCAATTCATCGCCCGTCATCGGTTTTGTGAACAGCTGCGAACCTTTTGGGCTATCGGCGCGATTTCCAAACGGTATGACATTGGAGTTAAGGAATGATCGGGCGGCGACATGTCTTTCATATCGGCGGGTATGATCCGATAACTCCTGAAAGGCAGCTCGAACGGTTTCGTCAGTCCCTTTCGAACTTCGAGCGAACCTGGAACGTTTCGTCGCAAACCTCGGCGGTCGCCGATACATCGAAGGTGAGCGCCAGCTGGGACTCGGAAGCCTGGGGACCGAACTGGAAGACCCGGATGACTTTCGAAATGCTCCGGTGGGATGATCTCGTTCTGCGTGATTCCGAGAGAGGAATGTTGTCGCGTCTTGGTCAATCGGGGCGCTCGTTATTCGACTTCGTCGTAACCGGGACCTGGTTTCGGTATGTTTACGCTAACTGGAAATACGCCGCTTTTTTCATTTTTCCGTATCTCTACGTCGCGCTGTTCGGGCTTGGCGGCGCAGCGATCGCCTATGCCGCGACCCGGCTGGCGGGTTTGACCGGTGCCTACGCTGCGATAGCCGGCATTTTGATCGCGGCGGCGATTTTCCTGGCTTTGATGCGCTGGCTCGGCCCGCGCATCAGGATAAATCACGTTCTGGATGACGCGATTTTTTCCCGGCAGTTTCTCTACGGTCAGAGGCCGGAATTGGAGAAGAGAATCGACGATTTCGCCCGCAAGATCATCGAACGGGCCCGCAAAGCCGATGTTGATGAAATTCTGGTTGTCGGTCATTCGCTCGGCGCGGCATTGACTTTGGAGGCGGTCGCGCGCGGCTTGAAGCAAGATCCACAGCTCGCGAAACATGGGCCGACATTGTGCGTCCTCACGGTGGGCGCTACGATCCCGAAATTCTCTTTGCATCCGAAGGGCGATCGGATTCGACAGGCGACGCAAACCGTGGCCGGTGAATTGTCGATTCAGTGGACCGAATACCAGGCTCGCGACGACGCGATCAGTTTCTACCGCTTCGACCCGGTTACCCTCAAGCGGGTGAGCCGCGATCGTTCGGATGGGCGGCCGAATATCCGCCGCGTCCAGATACACTCAATGATGGATCCCGCATCCTTCAGGCGTCACAGGTTCCATTTCATGCGAATGCACTATCAGTTCCTGATGGGCAATGGCCGACGCGCGCCCTACGATTACTGCATGATTATTTGCGGCCCGCTGGCATTCGATGACATCACGGCGCCCCTGGGGGGCGTCGACCGATTTCAAGCCGATGGTTCGGTTAGAGACCGGGTCGCTGCCTGAATTCGACCGCTGCATCACTGCGAATTGGCCGGGGCTCTCCGATGAGGATGACTTTCGGTCCGTCTGATCGCGGCGCCTCGCAATTCGATTGGTCGCGTGCTGGCGAAGATCGCACGCGCCAGCGCTCGCCCGATGCAATCGTAACCTTCCGCCGAATTGTGCAATCCGTCAAAGGACACAAGCGCGCCTTGCGATAAGCCGGCGTCAACGGAATTGTGCATGAGTGCGAATCGGGAAAACAGGCCGACGTGTTCTTGCTGCGCCGCCTCGCTGACAATTGCCTGCATTTGGGAATAATAAGCAGAGGCCAGCACCATCGGCGAGAATTGCAGGTCCATCAGGACCACATCGGCGCCACTTGCCTTTAGCGCGCGTACGCCCTGAACAATCTGGATCTTGAGTTGGTCGTCGGGATGACCGCCCCAGGCAACGTCATTTGTGCCTAACTGCCACACCACGAGATCCGGTCCGAAGGAAAAGACGTCTTGTTGGAAGCGCGCGAGGTTGTCCGGAATCGTGTCGCCGACACGACCGCTGTTGACGACGTCGATTCTGGCGTTCGATTGCAGTCTCAGGAGCTCACGTCGCATGACCTCGGGATATGTGGCCGCCGAGCTGAGGACCCAAAGCCCCACCGTCGAGGAAGAGCCAATTGCAACGATTTTGAGCGGCTCGCTGGATTTCAAACGAGCCTCGGTACGGGGCAATCGTGTTCCCAGCGACAGGTTCGAATTTGCCGCGAGGCAGGTTTCGGCGGTGGAGGTGTCCTCCAGGATCTGGGCGCGCGCGCTTTCTGAGGAACCGCCTAGTGAGCTGCCAAGTATTGCTGCGCCGATGCAGGCTGTTCTCGCCGCCTGCCATACGTTATTCTTGATGAGCCCGGAACGGCTGGAGAAAAAACTCAGAATGCGGTCTCTCGACTCGCCTCGGTCCCTGTTCATGAACATTGTCGCTGGACGTCCGCCGTCGATTTCTGCAATTAGGGGCTGTTCGGCCGATGGTTGCTCGCATGGCTTTGGCAATCCTAGCACACGGCGACTTCGTCGACGAGCAAATTGGAGCGTGATGGCCGGCGGTCCGAACGAGCACCTTGACGAGATCAGCTTCTTATTCGTCAGGACGATGAGATCGATGTGGCCGAAGAACATGGTCTTGTGTCGTCCTTGTCATGAAGGCTCTTGATCGTGCGCCGAAGCGAGACCACGCGCTGCCGCAACCGGAATTCGAATCGCGCTCCTTTTGCCGCAAAGGATGCCACATCGATGATGATCAGCAACGACGGCGCGTTTGAACCGGCGCGGCGATCTGGCCCGCGATGACGCCCGGCCTCTCCAAATTCGTGTTCGTCATGCTGGCCGTCGGCTGGTATCTGATCCGCTACAAATATGCGAGGCGTTCAAATCGCACGCCGGTTCTGCGCAGCGCCCGGGGGCCTCGCGAAGCCGCGCTATTGGCAATATCGCTGACCGGCCTTGGGGTAATCCCTCTCTTCTATGTCGCGACCGCCATCCCTCATTTCGCAGCTTACGCGCCATGGCCGGTCCAGGGTTGGCTGGGCCTTTTGTTCGCGGCCGCCTCGTTACTGATGTTTCAACTGACGCATCGGGCGCTCGGCCGCAACTGGTCGGTTAGCCTCGATGTGCGAGAGGGCCACCGACTCGTGACTGACGGCGTCTATCGGCGGGTTCGACACCCCATGTATTCGGCATTCTGGCTTTGGGCCGTGGCTCAAGCGCTGCTGTTGCCAAATTGGGTGGCGGGTTTCTCCGGCATTATCGGTTTCGGGACCCTGTTTTTTGGCCGCCTCGCCAGGGAAGAACGGTTGATGCTGGAAACCTTCGGCGAACCCTATCGCGAATATATGTCGCGGACCTACCGCGTTATACCAATGATCTTCTAAAGAGCGGGTTCAGACGGAACCTGACGGAACCCGCGTGCTATTTATGCAACATCCGTCAAAGAAAAGCTTTTTGGGGGATTTGTCGCGCCACTCTTAATTGCTTGGCAGCAGCTATCGGGTTATTTGTAGCTTGAGTTAGGACACGTAACTGTAGGGGATTTTCATGCTGAAATTCGTGATCATTGGAACTGGGTTGATTGCTATGGTCGGTGTTGCCGCTGCTGCGGACCTTCCCCGCCCGCAGCCGGTTTATCAGGAAGCGCCGGTCGGCAAGGCGCCGATCGGTAAGGGTCCGATCGGTAAGGGTCCGATTGGCAAAGGCCCGGTTGGCCCGCCGATCGTCACCAAGGGCTAATCTGAAGGTTGCGGCAGACGGCAGGTGTGCGGCCAGCCGTCGTGTGGCGATGACAGCCTTGGTTGGTGGACCGGGAACGGTATGAGTGTCCACCGCCTTTCCCGATGAGGGGTTGATGACAAAAGCGAATCGGCGAAAGCTCGCCCAGCGATTTGTGATGGGAATAAGCGTTCTGGCGGCTTCCATGGTTCTGGGAGCCGCCGGCAGCGTTGCCCAGCAGGTCGCGGTGCAGACGGACCAACCGGACTCCCGTCCAGCGGATGCGCGCCCGCAGAGGTCGGTGAACCGGTCTAATGCGGTGGCGGCCGTTGCGCCAAGCGCTCCGGCATCGGCGTCGGTTGCTAAACCGGCTCGAAGGCCCGCTGTTTCCGGCAAGGGACCCTATTACGTCGATTTCCGTGCTCGTACCGCGGCCACTTATGGCCATGCGTTCGTTTGGTTCGGCAAGACGGGCGAAAAACAGGTCGAGGTGGCCGGCCTGTGGCCGGCCGGCGATGAACTGCCCTATATGTTGGGCCATCTGACGTTCGTGCCCTCTGGGACGGGCGCGAGTTATGGGGACCTCGACGTTCAATATCTGACGGCCAGCTATCGCGTTTATCTGAGTGAAGAGGATGCCCGGAAGGTTTTCGCTTACATCAAGCACCTTCAGGAGACCTCTCCGCTGTGGAACGCTGAAACGGCCAATTGCACATTTTTCCTTGGCGAGATCGCGTCCTTCATGGGCTTGAAGGTGCCATTCCATCTCCAGAAGCCTGAGGACTACGTCAACCAGCTCAAAGACATGAACGGTGGACGCCAGAGGGTGCAGCTGGCTACCGATCAGTAGCATCCGGCTCTTTGTTCGGCGGCCTCCTAATCTGCCCGGGCTAGCTGCCGGTCGTTCGTCGCCGAGTTATGTCACCTTCATCGGTGGCGTTTATTTCCAGCTTCGTCACGGAACGTTTGCGAACGCACGATTGTTGCGGCCGCACCAGTCCGATCCCCGCGCTTCCATTGAGACCTCTGGCGCCGCCGCCCGCACGAGCGGCTGCCGCCAGCATCGGCGCGTATGGCCATTTTTCGTCGGGGGTCGTAGCATCGACCCGGTTCCAACGAGGGGGAGCGCGTCATGATGCTGGGTCTGAGTCTGCCGACATTCACCATGCTGCACGTGATCATCAGTCTGGTCGGAATCGTTTCCGGCATTATCGCCCTGCTCGGACTGCTCGGCTCCCGTCGGATGCCGGGCTGGACCGCGTTGTTTCTTCTCACCACGATCCTGACCAGCGCCACCGGTTTCGGGTTTCCGTTCGCCCAACTGTTGCCGTCGCATATGATCGGCATTCTGTCGCTGGTGCTGCTGGCGATCGCATGCTTTGCACTCTACGGCATGAAGCTTTCCGGCGCCTGGCGCTGGATCTATGCGGTGACCGCGATGATCGCGCTTTATCTCAACATCTTCGTGCTGATCATCCAGAGCTTCGTCAAGATTCCGGCGTTGACCGCGCTGGCGCCGGGTAACCCGCCATCCGGGCCGGCGTTCGCCGTGGTCCAGGGTCTCGTGCTTCTATTCTTCGTGATTGTGATCATTGGCGCTGTGCGGCGTTTTCGGCCGGTATGAGGTTCGCCTGATAGGAAGCGCGTCCCGGAATGACGGCATCCACATAAGGGAGACTTCACCGTGACGACGATCAAGACCAAGGACGGCATCGAAATCTACTATAAGGAGTGGGGCTCGGGTCAGCCCATCGTAATCAGCCATGGCTGGCCGCTCTCGGCCGATGACTGGGACGCGCAGATGCTGTTCTTCCTGAACCACGGCTATCGAGTCATCGCCCACGACCGCCGCGGCCGATCCACCCAGACGGGTGCTGGAAAGCGAAGACATCAACGCGGTTTAGACCGATCGTCATTCCGGCGCAGTCCGGCAGGACCGAACCCGGAATCTCGAGATTCCCGGTTCACGCTTGCGCGTGCCCCGGAATGACGGTCAAAACCCATCAAATAGCCGCAAATTTCACGCTTTTGCCATAACGGCCGCGTCGTCTTATACTTTGTGCATAGCAAAAGCAGGTATCGGCATGGATCGCATTCGTATCGTCGGCGGCAGCAAGCTCAACGGCACCATTCCGATCTCCGGCGCGAAGAATGCAGCGCTGCCGCTGATGATCGCGGGCCTGCTCACCGAGCAGACGCTTGTTCTCGACAACGTGCCGCGGCTTGCCGATGTCGCGCAGCTGCAGCGTATTCTTGGCAATCACGGCGTCGATATCATGTCGGCCGGCAAGCGGCCCGGCGATCATGAATACCAGGGCCAGACCCTGCACATCTCGGCCGCCAATATCATCGATACCACCGCACCCTATGAGTTGGTGTCCCGGATGCGCGCGAGCTTCTGGGTGATTGCGCCGCTGCTGGCGCGGATGCATGAGGCCAAGGTCTCGCTGCCCGGCGGCTGCGCCATCGGCACCCGGCCGGTCGATTTGCTGATCATGGCGCTGGAGAAGCTCGGCGCCGAGATCACCATCGATGGCGGCTATGTGATCGCCAAGGCGCCGGGCGGCCTGAAGGGCGCCGACATCGATTTTCCCAAGGTAACGGTCAGTGGCACCCACGTCGCGCTGATGGCGGCAACCCTGGCCAAGGGCACCACGGTCATCACCAACGCCGCCTGCGAGCCGGAAATTCTCGATGTCGCCGATTGCCTCAACAAGATGGGCGCGCGCGTCTCCGGCGCGGGGACCAAGCGTATCGTCATCGAGGGCGTCAGCAAGCTTCAGGGTGCGCGGCACACCGTGCTGCCCGACCGGATCGAGACCGGCACCTATGCGATGGCGGTGGCGATGACCGGCGGCGACGTGCAACTCGCCGGCGCGCGGCCGGAACTGCTGCAATCGGCGCTCGACGTGCTGACCCAGGCCGGCGCCATGATCACCGTCAACAATGAAGGCATCCGGGTCGCCCGCAACGGCGCCGGGATCAGCCCGGTGACGGTCTCGACCGCGCCGTTTCCGGGCTTTCCCACGGATCTGCAGGCGCAGCTGATGGCGCTGATGGCCTGCGCCGGCGGCTCCTCGCATATTACCGAGACGATTTTCGAAAATCGCTTCATGCATGTGCAGGAACTGGCACGGTTCGGCGCCCGGATTCATCTCGACGGCGAGACCGCCACCATCGATGGCATCACGAAACTGCGCGGCGCGCCCGTGATGGCGACCGATCTGCGCGCGTCGGTTTCGCTGGTGATCGCGGGCCTCGCCG
>JAJYAH010000118.1 GCA_021779635.1 Pseudomonadota bacterium
AAGGCTACGTTCCGGATTTCGACGCGACGATCGTCACGCGCATGCTGGACGCCGGCGCGGAAATTGCCGGCAAGGTCCATTGCGAGTCGTTCTGCATGTCCGGCGGCAGCCATACCAATTCGACCGGTTCGGTGCATAACCCGCACAAGATGGGATATTCCGCCGGCGGGTCATCCTCCGGCAGCGCCGTGGTGGTCGCGCTGGGCGAAGTCGATATGGCGATCGGGGGCGACCAGGGCGGTTCGATCCGGATGCCGTCCTCCTTCAGCGGCACCTACGGCATGAAACCGACCTGGGGCCTCGTGCCCTATACCGGCATCATGCCGATCGAGATCTTCGTGGATCACACCGGGCCCATGACCGCAAACGTCGCGGACAACGCGTTGCTGCTCGAGGTGCTGGCGGGCGACGATGGCTACGACCCGAGGATCAAGGCGCCGAAAGTGCAGGACTACACCAAGGCGCTTGGCCAGGGAGTCAAGGGGCTGAAGATCGGTATCGTCAAGGAAGGTTTCGAGCAGGTTGGCGCCGAAGCTGCCGTGAGCGAGAGCGTCAAGGAGGCGGCGAAACGGCTCGCCAGTCTCGGGGCCAGCGTCGAAGAAGTCTCCATTCCGATGCACATGCTGGCGCCCGCAATCTGGATGCCGATCGGAACCGAAGGCATGACCCAGACCATGATGTACGGCGATGGCTATGGTCTCAGCCGCTCGGATCTCTATTCGACGTCGCTGATGGATTTTCATCGCGGCTGGCGCGGGCAGGCGGATTCACTGTCCGAGACCACCAAAATGTTGTTGATGTTCGGCACCTATATCAACAACAATTTCGGTCCACGCTATTACGGCAAGGCCTTGAACATCTCCCGGCGACTGACCGCGGCTTACGACAAGGTGCTCGAGACCTACGACCTGCTGCTGATGCCGACGACGCCGATGAAGGCAACACCGCTGCCCGCTCCGGGAGCGAGCCGCGAGGAACAGATCGGGCGCGCGTTCGAGATGATTACCAACACCGCGCCGTTCGATATCACGCACCATCCGGCGATGTCGTTGCCCTGTGGCATGGTGGACGGACTTCCGGTCGGCTTGATGCTGATCGGCCGGCATTTCGACGAGCCGACGATCTATCGCGCGGCGCACGCCTTCGAACAATCCGGCGACTGGAAGACCATGTAGATAGCGGAAGGGTGCGGAGCTGCTGGTGATGCCGTATGGATAATCTGATCGTCGCATTGTTCGAGATCATGAGTTTCGGCGCGATCGTCGTACTGGTCGTGCTCGGACTTGGCATCATCGCCAGCATGATGGGCATCTTCAACTTCGCGCAAGGGGAGTTCGTTCTGCTCGGCGCCTATATCACTTACGTCGTGCATCAAGCTGGGGCGCCGGTGTGGGTCGGCATGACGCTGGCCCCGTTCGCGGTCGGAGCCCTGGGATTCTTGCTGGAGCGGCTGGTGGTCAGACGATTCTACGCCGCGCCGATTGTCGCGATGCTAGGCACCTATGCGCTTGGACTGATCATCCGGGAGATCGTTCGCGGTCTGATCGGCGGCCTGTATATCTCGATTCCGGAACCGATCGGTGGATCGGTCGGTTTCGGCGCCATGCAGTTTTCCTCGTGGCGGCTCGTCATCATCCTGATTACGGCATTGGTGATGGTGGGAAGCTATCTGCTTTTGTCGCGAACGGCGTTCGGCCTGCGAATACGCGCTTCATTGGAGAATCCAGCACTCGCCCGTGCATCGGGGATTTCGACCAACGCAATCTACGGTGTGACGTTTGCATTCGGCGCCGCCCTGGCTGGGCTTGCCGGGGCATTGATCGTGCCCGTGTTCTCGCTGTTCGCCGATCTCGGCCTTCGCTTTCTGATTCAGGGGTTCGTAGCCGTGATGGTCGGCGGCGTCGGCTCATTCGCAGGTCCCGTCGCTGGCGCCGGCGTGATCGGGACGCTTGCGGCCGCACTGCCCTGGGTGATCCCGCCGGTCATCGCCGATGTCCTCGTGTTCGTTCTCGCAATCGTCTTCATCAAGTTCCGGCCGCAAGGCCTCGTTTCAGGAAGAGGGGTTTAGTTCGATGTCCAGTAACCGCAACCAAATGAACCGACGCCGTTTTATGTCCAATTTTGCCTTTGCCAGCACCGCGCTTGCGACCGGCGTCGGCAGTTGGGTGCTTCGTCCCGAATGGGCAAACGCGGCCGCCGACCCCATCAAGGTCGGCATCGCCACCGATTTGACCGGTCCGATCGGCTACGCCGGCAACGCCGACGCCAATGTCGCGAAAATGGTCGTGAAAGAGATCAACGATGCGGGCGGGTTGCTGGGGCGGCCGCTGGAATTGTTCATCGAGGACACCGCATCGAACGAGTCGGTAGCTGTCGGCAACGTCCGCAAGCTGATCCAGCGCGACAAGGTCGACCTTGTGCTCGGCGGCATCACCAGTTCAATGCGCAACGCCATCAAGGACGTGATCGTCGCACGCGGCAAGACATTGTACATCTATCCGCAACTTTACGAGGGCAAGGAATGCACGCCCGATCTGTTCTGCACCGGTCCGACACCTGCGCAGCAGTGCGACGAATTCATTCCCTGGTTGATCAAGAACGGCGGCAAGAAATTTGCGTTGCCCAGCGCCAACTATGTCTGGCCGCATACGCTGAACGTCTATGCCAGGAAGGTGATCGAGGCCAATGGCGGCGAAGTAATATTTGAGGAATACTATCCACTCGACCAGATCGATTTCAGCGCGACGGTAAACCGGATCATCTCCAACAAGGTGGACGTGGTTTTCAACACCGTCATTCCACCGGGTGTAGGGCCGTTCTTCAAGCAGCTCTATGAGGCCGGATTCTTGAAAAGCGGCGGCCGGCTGGCCTGTGTTTATTACGACGAGAACACGCTGAATATCAATCAGCCGGCCGAGATCGAGGGACTTGCGAGTTGCCTCGATTATTTCAAGGCACTCACGCCGGAAGATCCGTTCAGCGCGAAGCTGCAGGCGACCTACGACAAGGAGTTTCCGGGCAAGTTCCTTTTCGCGGCGGGAAGTGCTGCAACCGGCACCTATCGCGGGCTCAAGCTGTGGGAAGCGGCGGTCAAGGAGGCGGGCAAGGTTGACCGTGACGCCGTTGCCGCTGCGCTGGACCATGCCAAGATCGCTGAAGGCCCCGGAGGGCCGGCCGAAATGGTTCCCGGGAAGCGGCATTGCAAAATGAAGATGTACACGGCCGTTGCCAAGGGCGGCAATTACGAGATTGTCGCGCGTAGCGCCGGCCTGGTCGATCCCAAGGAATGCTGAGCGTATCGCTGCGGCGACAATCCTGGTGTGATATCTGGAGCGTGCTGGCAACTTGATGACAGAAACGACGCCGCCCGCCCTGAGGCTTCCCATCAGTATTGATCGCTCGCGCCGGTGGCGATTGCTGCCAGTCATGGAAATCGTGGTGCTCGCGATCGGCGCCCTGCTGCCGCTCGTGCTTCAGGATTATCTGACTATCTACGCCACGCGCGTCTTGATCCTGTGTCTGTTCGCGCTCTCGTTCGATCTGGTGTGGGGATACGCCGGGATCATGAGCTTCGGGCAGGCGGTGTTCTTTGGCTCGGCCGGATACGGCGTGGCGCTGATCGCCCGGGATATCGGCGTGACGTCCATGCTTGTCATATTGCCGGCCGGAATATTGATCGGGTTCACATTCGCGTTGCTGCTGGGCGGTTTCCTGCTGCTGGGAAGGCATCAATCCAGCGTCATCTTCGTTTCTCTGGGCACGCTCACCGGGTCGTATGCCTTCGATCGGCTGGCGCGGGGCTGGTATTATCTCGGTGGCCAGAACGGTATCCCGTCGATCCCGTCCATGAGTCTGGGCAGTTACGACCTGGACGAGGGCCTGGTGTTCTATTATTTCGCACTGGGAATTCTCGTGCTCGTCTATCTCTTGTGCCGCTTCCTGGTAGGATCGCAGTTCGGATTGGCCCTGGCAGGGCTACGCGAGAACGAGCAGCGCATCACATTTTTTGGCTACCGTGTGCAGCGCCTCAAGGCGATCATCTTTTCGTTTGCTGGCGCCATCGCGGGGCTTGCCGGCAGCCTTTATGCTTTTCACGAGGGCTTTGTCTGGCCGAACATGCTGGGCGTGGTGATGTCCACGCAAGTCGTGCTGTATGTCCTGTTCGGCGGCTCCGGAACCTTGATCGGGGCGGTGATCGGCGCCATCGTCATCGAGGCGGTCAGCTTCTGGCTCTCGAACAGCTACCAGGACATCTGGCCGATCATTCTCGGCGTGCTGCTGCTGCTGGTTATTCTGTTTCGCCCCGCCGGGCTGATCAGCCTGATCGTCAGCGAGCGCGAGCGGATGGGCGATTTCGGTCGTCCGCCGAAGAAGGAGAGACATCATGGCTCTTCTTGAGGCACGCGGGATCTCCAAGATATTCGGCAAATTGACGGCCTTGAATGGCGCCGAACTCACCGTCGAGGAAAACGAATTCCACGGCCTGATCGGACCGAACGGTTCCGGCAAGAGCACACTGATGAAATGCGTGGCCGGCGCCGAAGTTCCTACCGCGGGCACGGTAACCTTTGGCGGCCGCGATATTACACAAGCTCCTCCCGCGGAGCGCGCCCGCGCCGGCATGAGCCTCAAATTCCAGATCACCAGCGTGCTGCCGGCATTGACGTTGTACGACAATATTCTGCTGGCGCTGCAGGCCCAGACTTCGCTGCCCAGCCTTTTGTTCTCCCGGACGAGAGGCATCCTGCACGATCGTGTCATGGCCATGCTCGAGCAATTCCGCCTGGTGAATCAAGCTGCAGAGCCAGCGTCCGCGCTCTCTCATGGTCAGCAGCAATGGCTGGAAATCGCCATGGCGCTGGCGCCGCAGCCCAAGCTGTTGCTGCTCGACGAGCCGACCGGCGGCATGAGCCTGGAAGAAAGGCGGGTCACCGGCGAACTGCTGCAGCCGATCAAGAAGCGCTGCTCGCTCGTCATCGTCGAGCATGATCTCGATTTTATTCGCGACATTTGCGATCGGCTGACGGTGCTCGATCAAGGCAGCGTGCTCGACTGCGGTTCGGTCCGGCACATTCAGTCAAGCCCCAAGGTCCAGGAGGTCTATCTCCGCCGTGCCTGACGACAAATACCTCGACATCCGGAATCTCGATGCCGGTTATGGCCGTAGCCAGGTCCTGTTCGGCATCAACATGACCGTGCCTTGGCGCGGCGGTGTCGCGATCCTTGGCCGCAACGGCGCCGGCAAGACCACGTTGATGAAGGCCATCATCGGAGAGTTGCCGTTACTGGGCGGGTCCGTGACTTTGGACAGCCGCGATGTCAGTCGGCTGCCGACCGAGCAGCGCATTCGCCTGGGGTTCGGATACGTTCCGCAGGAGCATTCCGTATTCGGGCGGCTTTCGGTGCGGGACAATCTTGCGGTAGGGGCGCTTGCAAATCGTGACAGTCAAGCGGTTAATCGAATCTTGGAAATATTTCCGAAACTCGGCCAGAGGATGGACCAGGTAGCGGGCACCTTATCGGGCGGAGAGCGCAAGATGCTCGCGATCGGACGTGCACTACTGTCGGACCCGCGGGTGCTGCTGCTGGATGAGCCGACGGAAGGCGTCTGGATTGGTGTCATCGAGGAAATTACCGAGCGGTTGATCGTGCTGGCGAAAGAGATCGCCGTCGTCATCGTCGAGCAGCATCTTGAGCTTGCTCTGCGGGTTGCCAGTCACGCCTATGTGCTGGACCGTGGCACGGTTGCGCTGACGGGATCGGCGCAGGACGTTCGTACCGATCCAAAACTGTTGCAATATCTCGCGCCTTGAGGCCTTCGAACTGGCGCAAGGCGGGTATTCCCGATGTCCGCCGTCGGGCCATAACGCGTGTCAGCGGTGAGTTTGTTCCGAACACCGGTCTGTCTTTCGCGGGCGCTTTCTGGATGCGACGTGACTGAAGCGGACCTGCGCAGCGGAACCGATACTCGTGCAGAGCCGTCAGGCGTCGACGGCCGCATCGGCTTCGGCCGATGCGAGGATTCGGAGCGCGACCTTGGCGGCCTCTTCAATATGCTTCACGCACGAAGCCTCGGCGCGGTCGGGATCGCCTTCCCGGATGGCATCGTGTATCGCTTTGATCTCGGCCACGCTGCTTTTGAGGCGGCCCTTTGAAGTCATGGACGTGAGCCGCAAAAGGGTGATGCGATTGTGCATCGTGGTCAGCATCTGTTCGATGAACGTATTGCCGCCGCCGCGCGTCAGCGCGGAATAGAACTCGGTCTTGGCCTTGATGAGTTCGGCTCGGTCGTCGGACTTGGCGGCTTGAACGAAGTGCTTCACGGCCACGCCAAGATCGCGCAGATCCTCCGGCGCGCGTCGTCTGGCGAATTCCCGCCCGGCGTGCCCCTCCAGAAGAGCGCGAACCGCATATAGCTGCCGTGCCTCGTCGAGCGAAATTGTGCTTACCGATGGACCGCCGTGGGGAATTGTAGTGACCAGGCCTTCGGCCTCAAGCTGCCGCAGCGCTTCCCGGATCGATGTTCGGCCGACGCCGGTCAGTTCGCATAATTCGCGTTCGATCAGCCGTTGTCCCGGCTTGAACCGACCCATCGCGATCGCGGATCGCAGCTTGTCCTCGACCAGCAGCCGCAAGGTTGCGGATTTTCGGACGATCTGGAGTTCGATGCTGGACATATGGAATGTTCCTTATTGACAGACAATCTGTCAAGCGGTGGTAGTTCTGAAGGCGAAGACATTGGCCGCACTTACCGCTTTTTTGCTCATCAGGCTTGCGCCGCCGAAGCCCATCCCCGGCGCGGCTTGGATTGTCAGACTATCAGACAATGATATGATGATGCCGATCGTCACTTCACTGGGAGAATAACATGAGCAGCGAAAGCAGACATTTCAAAGAGGGTCTCGCCGCTCGGCGAGAGGTGCTTGGCGCGGAATATGTCGACAGCAGCCTTGCCAAGGCCGACGATTTTATGATGGCGTTTCAGCACATCACCACCGAATGGTGCTGGGGCTACGCGTGGACCCGTCCTGGCCTGGACCGGAAAACGCGAAGCATGTTGAATCTGGCGATGCTGACGGCATTAAAGGCTCCCCACGAGATCAAGCTTCACGTCAAGGGAGCGCTGACCAACGGTGTCACCGTGGACGAGATCAAGGAGATTTTGCTGCACGCAACCGTATATTCCGGCATTCCGGCGGGACTCGAGGCCTTCAAGGCCGCGCATGAAGTGCTGGTCGCGGAGGGGGCCTTGAAAGGCAAGCCCGGCGGGTCGGCTAGATGAGCGCGGATGAGATCAAGCGCGTTTGCTTCGTCGGGATCGGCAACATGGGCTGGCCGATGGCCGCGCGGCTGATCCGGGCAGGCTTTGAAGTAGCCGTCGCGGATGCGGTTGCGGGCCGCGCCAGGGCATTCGTCGACGAGGTGGGTGGCAAGGCTGTTGCGAGCCTCGCCGCGGCGGCGAAGGAAGCTGACGTTCTGCTGACGATGCTTCCGACCAGCGAACATGTCGTTTCCGTCGTGGACGAAATTCGCCCAAGCCTGAGTTCCGGCAAGATCCTTCTCGACATGAGTTCAGGAGCCCCGGCGGCCACCCAGAAAATCGCTGGGGATCTCGGGGTTATCGAGGTAGCGGTGGTCGATGCGCCCGTCAGTGGCGGCGTATCGCGCGCCGTCACCGGCGAACTTGCGATCATGACCGGAGGCGAGGCGGCAGCGCTCGATCGCGTTGATCCACTGTTGCGGGCGATGGGAACGACGATTCACCGGATCGGCCCCGTGGGCGCCGGACAGGCCATGAAAGCGCTCAACAACCTGGTTTCGGCCGGCGGGTTTTTGATGGCGGTCGAAGCCCTGGTGATCGGACAACAGTTCGGCCTTGATCCCTCGGTGATGACCGACGTGCTCAACGCCTCCACCGGCATGAACAACAGTACGCAGAAGAAGCTCAAGCAATTCGTGCTGTCGCGCAAGTTCGACAGCGGCTTTGGCCTGGATTTGATGGTCAAAGATCTCTCGATAGCGCTGGAAGTCGGTCGCAACGGGTCCGCGCCAACGCCATTTTCCGCGCTTTGCCGCGAAATGTGGGCGAGTGCAGCAAGCCTGCTTGGCAAGGGCCAGGACCATACTGCCATCGCAAAATTGAGCGAGACCTTGGCGGGAGTTACGCTCGGAAACAGCAAATAAAATAATGGTACCAAGGCGAGAGTTGAGGCCGAGTCCCGAGCTGCTTGATCGCAGTCGTCAAGATTGGCTCACGGGCCACCTTCAATGCGCTGGGGTATTTCCCTTGATACTCGCTTCGGCCGCCAGCACGCGCTGCGCCTGATAGACGATCGGGTAGTCGATGAATTGACCATCCAGCTGGATAGCCGCGGATTGGGAAGCTTCGGCGGCTTTGAAAGCCTCCACGATCCGTTTCGCCCATGCGACCTGTTCGGCCGAGGGACTGAAGGCCGTGTTGACGACGGCTACCTGATCGGGATGAATACAAAGCTTACCCTGAAAACCCATGCCACGGGCGCGATGCGCCGAGGCCGCCAGGCCGTCCGCGTCTTGCATATTGACCCAGACGGTGTCGATCGGAGCCGCCAGGCCATTGGCGCGTGAGGCAAGCACCAGGCTACTGCGGTAGTGCATCAACTCGCTCTCATCGCGAGACCATTTGATGTCCATATCAAGTGTGAAGTCGGCCGCGCCAAAGGCAAGGCGCCGGGTACGCGTTCCTGCTGACGCAATCGCTGCGACGTCAGCAAAGCCCTTGGCGGTTTCCAGGATCGGCAGAAGATCGATCGCTCCTTTCGGCAGTCCCTTTTCGCGCTCGATCTGCGCGACCAGCCAATCCGCAGTGCGCAGTTCCTGCGCGCTTTCGACCTTCGGCAGCACGATACCGTCGATATTCGGGCTGACGACCGCAACGATATCGCCATAGCCGAAATCTGTCGAAAGCGGATTGACCCGCACGTATCCCATGCAGGAACGCGGCTTCGTCATCGCCAAGGCGATCAACTGACGTGTGGCTATTTTCTCGGCGACGGGACAGGCATCCTCAAGGTCGAGGATGACTGCGTCGGCATCGAGGGTAAGAGCCTTTTCGCTGCGTCGCGCGTGGTTTCCTGGCGCAAACAGCAGCGATCTAAGCGGTCTGATGCTGATGTTAGCTTCCGATGCAGATGAAGCGGCCATGCTCGTTCTCTCAAAGCGTCAGGTTCGCAAAGCGACGATCAATGACATACGCTTACGATGCGACCCTTGTTTCCGTTCCAACCGACGGCCCGGTGGCGTCGGTTCTGGTACGAGCTATCATCGCTTCTGACAATGCCTCCAGCGGCATCTGCTTGGTTTCGATTCCGAACAGAAGAACCACAATGACCTGAAGCAGGAGCAGACCAACGACATAGGCCAATACAGCGGTCAAGCCGGCGAGACCAAAGAGCAGCGTCGTAATCTGCGGCGTGAGGATTGTCATGAAGCGCCCGAGGGTATTGCAGAAGCCAGCCCCTCGCATCCGGATCGTCGTCGGGAATAGTTCCGGAACATACATGCCCCAGGCAACAACGACGAGGACGTAGATCGCCGCGACCAGAATGAAGCCAGTTAGCATCACGAATGTCGGATCGGAGAGTTGCGGATAGATTGCGCCGCTGGCGATGGCGACAAGCGAAAAGATTACGATACACGGCTTGCGTCCGACCTTGTCCGAGAGCGCCATTCCCAATAGCGCGCCCGCCGGGGCGCCAAGACTCATCAGCGTGACGTAGTTGAGCGATGTCGCGACCGTGAGGCCCTGCCGCACCATGAACGAAGGCAGAAACGCCAGGAAGCCATAGATGGCGGTATTGAGCGCAATCAGGATCACGCTGCCCGTTATCGTTCGCCCGAGCATATCGCGCGAAAAAAGGTCGCTCAGCCGGCCGACAATATGGACGGAGCCTGGCTCCAGGACGTTCGTCGCCGCGGGGAGCTTTCGGCCCGTCGACCGTTCGACCTCCGCTTCGATCTCGCTCATGACCCGTTCGGCTTCGTCGGTCCGTCCGTTGGCTTCCAGCCAGCGGGGCGATTCAGGCATGCGCTTGCGCAGATACCAGACGATCAGCGCGCCGACCCCCACGATCACAAACATCCAGCGCCAGCCGTAGGAAGGAATGATCAGGCGGCCGGCAAGTGCTGCGAAAAACAATGCGGAGTTGGTCACGGTTGCCAGACCCGCGCCCCATCTGCCCCGGCTGGCCGGCGGCACTAGCTCCGAAATCGTGACATAGCCAACGACAATCTCCGCGCCGAGGCCTATTCCCATGACAAAACGGGCGGCGATCAGCCATCCCATCGAGGGCGCAGCAGCGCCGGCCAGCGACGCGAGACCAAATATCAAAAGATTGGCTTGATAGGAAAAGCGCCGGCCGTAACGATCCCCGGTGATGCCGGCGAGCCATGCTCCGATCACCATGCCGGCAAATGTCGCGGAAAGGAAATTGGCGTTTTGCGCCGGCGTAGACCATCCGATGCCAATCAGGGCCGCAAGCACCGCGCCCTGCAGATAGATCTCGAATGCGTCGAGGAACATTCCTCCGCCGATCAGCGCCAGAATTCGATAGTGAAAGCGTGACGCGGGCAGCCGATCGAGCCGCGCGCCGGCGTTGACGGCGAGCATTATCTTCCCTCCCGAAGCTGTGATATTCGTTTTTCAATAGCTATCAAACCTGTCCGGACAGCTAATCAATTAGACTTGCGGCCAGCCCTCGTCAAGACGAGGGCAGAGGTCGACGCCGAAACGGAGTGACATGAGGAGATTGAAGAAAAAGCCTCCGGCCGCGACGGCCCGACGAGCGATGCGGGCCGATTCCGCAAGGGAGCCGCTTTATCTAAAGCTGGTGCAGGCGATCAAGCAGGAAATCAAAAACGGCCGGGCGCCAATCGGGTCACTGCTTCCGTCCGAAATTGAACCTGGCCGCCGTCATGCGGTCAGCCGCCATACGGTTCGGGAAGCGCTTCGCCATTTGCGGGTGGAGGGATTTGTGGCCCCGCGGAAGGGAGCAGGGACGACGGTCGTCAATTCGGGGCCGACAAACCCCTACGTTCATGAGGTGGCATCGATTGAACAGCTCGTTCAGTACGCCACCGGAACGCAATACGAAGTCGGCACCAGCAAGCTCATTCGAGCTGATGCAAAACTGGCCAAAAGGCTTGGTTGCGTTGAGGGCGAAGAATGGATGCGCATTGAAGGCCTTCGCTACGCGCCGGGTCTGGATGCTCCGATTTGCTGGACGGAGGTCTACATTCACTCCGATTACGCCAATGTGCTGCGCATGATTGGGCGCCATTCAGGCCCGATCTATGCCTGGATCGAGGATAAGCATGGCGAGCACATCAACGAAATCGAACAGGTTCTTTCCGCGCGCGATGTGCCGGGTGCCCTGAGCAAAAAGCTCGGCGTCAAGACAGGCAGCATGGCAATTGAAGTGCGCCGCACCTATCGCCTGGACACCGGCAAGATCGCCGAGATCGCGTTCAATCTGCATCCGGCGCATCGCTTTCGTTATTCGATGACGCTTCGCCGCAACCAAGGCGGCTGACCGTTTTCAGCATGGAGCTGTGGGGACGACGACATGCCTGTCCCAACAAATCGCCTTGACAGCCCCGGACGCGGCGATTACCTGTCCGGACAGGTTACAATCTGGGTGCGGGTAGTTTCCGGAGGAGATTTCGCCATGAACGAGCTAGCGCCGATCCGCAATTTCGATTTGGCCGACGAGGCGTTGCTGCTCAGCACCATAGACCGCTGGCTTGAAAAAGAGGTTCGGCCCGTCGTGAAAGATCACGATCATGCGGACCGGTGGCCCGCGGAAATCGTTGAGCAAATGCGGGAATTCGGGCTGTTCGGTGCAACGGTCAGCCCGGAGTATGGTGGCCTCGGGCTCCCGGCGGTCACGTATGCGCGCATCGTGATGCGGATCTCGAGCGTGTGGATGGCGATTACCGGCATCTTCAACTCGCATCTCATGCTGGCGCTTGCCATCGAGAAATACGGCACGCCCGAGCAAAAACAGACCTGGTTGCCGAAGCTCGCTTCCGGGGAAGTGCGTGGCGGTCTCGCGCTGACGGAGCCGAACGCGGGAACGGATCTGCAGGGAATTCGCATGACGGCTCGTCGTGACGGTGATTCCTACGTCATCAACGGCACAAAAACCTGGATCTCGAACGGGATCGAGGGCTCGGTTTTTGCTCTCCTTGTCAAAACCGATCCAGCGGCCCAGCCGCGATACAAGGGAATGAGCCTGTTCATCGCCCCAAAAGGTCCGGGCTTTACCGTCGGGAAGAAGCTGGAGAAGCTGGGCTACAAGTCGATCGATTCCGCCGAAATGATATTCGACGATTACCGGGTTCCGGCCGATCACCTGATCGGCGGCGAGGAAGGACAAGGTTTTCTGCAGGCGACCGGCGGGTTGGAATTGGGACGCATCAACGTGGCGGCGCGCGGCGTCGGAATTGCCGAGGGCGCGCTTCAGCTCTCCACTGAATATGCGCAGATACGCCAGACCTTTGGAAAGCCGATCGCCGAACATCAGGCCATCCAGCTCAAATTGGGCGAGATGGCGACGCGCGCCCGCGCCGCACGGCTCCTGACCATCGACGCCGCGGCGGCGTTCGACCGGGGCGAGCGTTGCGACCTCGAAGCCGGAATGGCCAAATATTTTGCTTCCGAGGCGGCGCTGGAAAACAGCACGGAAGGCCTGCG
>JAJYAH010000119.1 GCA_021779635.1 Pseudomonadota bacterium
CGCTTCGAGCACCGCCGGGTGGGTGATCAACGCGCTCTCGACCTCGAACGGCGACACCCAGATGCCGGACACTTTGAACATGTCGTCGCTGCGGCCGCAAAAGGTGTAGCGCCCATCGGCGTCGCGAATGTATTTGTCGCCGGTGCGGGTCCAGTGGCCCTGGAACGTATGCCGGCTCTTGCTGCGCTGGTTCCAGTAGGCTTCGCCGGCGGACGGCGCATCGACCAGCAATTCGCCGACCTCGCCATCGGCCACATCGGCGCCCGCTTCGTTCACCAGCCGCACCTTGTAGCCCGGCACCGGACGGCCGGATGTGCCGTATTTGATATCGCCCTGCGCATTCGAGAGAAAAATATGCAGGAGCTCGGTCGAGCCGACGCCGTCGAGAATATCGACGCCGAAGCGCGCCTTCCAGCTATTGCCGACCGACTCCGGCAAGGCCTCGCCCGCGGAGGTGCAGATTCGCAATCGTGAGCCGGCGCGTTCGTTTTTCACCGTCTCGTCGTTCAGCATCGAGGAAAACAGCGTCGGCACGCCGAAGAAGATGCTGGGATTGTATTTGTTCATCAGGGCGAACATCAGAGCCGGGGTCGGACGTTCGGAGTTGAGAACGGTGGTGGCACCGACCGACATCGGAAACGTCAGTGCATTGCCGAGGCCGTAGGCGAAAAACAGTTTCGCCGCCGACAGTCCGACGTCGTCCTCGCGAATGCCGAGCACCTGTTTGGCGTAGGTGTCCGCGGTCGCCGCCAGATTGGAATGCAGATGCCGCACGCCCTTCGGCATGCCGGTCGAACCCGACGAGTAAAGCCAGAAGGCCGGCTCGTCCGCATGGGTCGCCGCGGTCGCAAAGCTGTCGCTCTCGCCGGCGATCTCGTCGGACAGCCGCTTGTGGCCAAGCGTATTGTTGCCGGCGACAACGACATGATCGAGATCCGGCATCCGCCCGACGATATCCTTGACCACCGGCAGCAGCGCCTCGGAAATGAACAGCACCCGCGCGCGGCAATCCGCCAGCACATAAGCATATTGATCCGCCGTCAGCAGCGTGTTGAGCGGGACCGGCACGACGCCTGCGCGCATGGCGCCGAGAAACACCACCGGAAAATCGTTGGTGTCGAGCATGATCATCGCGACGCGCTGTTCGCGGTGCACACCGAGACGGCGCAGCAGGTTGGCGAGGCGGCGGCTTTGCTTCTGCAATTCGCCGTAGGTCAATTCGGAAACCGTGTCGGTGAAGGCGAGTTTTTCGCCGCGGCCTTCATCGACATTGCGGTCGAGCAGCCAGGTCACCGCATTGTACGAATCGGTGTCGCTCATGCCGCGCTCCGCTCAGCCAAGCCTGTCACGACGCTTCCCCCTGATTTCCTGAATTATAATTCATCTATACATCAGCACACCCGCTTGCTGTCAACCTTTTTTGGCATTATGTTTCCGATTCTGCGCATTCGGCGCCCACTTCGGATTCGGGACACGCCTGACATGACCGAACCTCGCGACCCCGAGACCGGCTTTCTGGAACTGCTCGGCCAGCGCGTCCGCACCACGCGCGCGTTGCGCGGAATGTCGCGAAAGGTGCTCGCCAAGGTCTCCGGTATCTCGGAACGCTATATCGCGCAGCTTGAAAGCGGCAAGGGCAACGTCTCGATCGTTCTGCTGCGGCGGGTATCGAACGCGATGGGCGCGCATCTCGAAGATCTCATTCCATCCACCGAGCCGGCGCCGGACTGGCCTGTGATCCGCGATCTCGTGCGCAAGGCAACGCCGAGCCAGATCGCCCACGCCAAGGAGGTGCTCTCTGGCCATGGCAAGGGCACGTCAGTCCCGAGCCGGATGTTGTTTGCCGGCATCGCCCTGATCGGCCTGCGCGGCGCCGGCAAATCGACGCTCGGCAAAATGCTGGCGAAAAAAATTGGCTGGAGCTTTGTCGAACTCAACAAGGAGATTGAAGCGCAGAACGGATTGTCGGTCGCCGAGATCATCGCGCTCTACGGCCAGGAAGGTTTTCGGCGCATGGAGCAGGCGGCGCTCGGACAATTGCTGGCGCGCAAGGAATTGATGGTACTCGCGACCGGCGGCGGCATCGTCTCCGAGCCTTTGACCTTCGACCTGATTTTATCGTCGTTCTACACCATCTGGCTCAAGGCCGAGCCGGAAGAACATATGGCGCGGGTGCGCAGCCAGGGCGATTTGCGCCCGATGGCGGACGACCGCTCGGCGATGGCCGAATTGCGCACCATCCTGCTCAGCCGCGAACCGCTTTATGCGAGGGCTTCGGCCGTGGTCGATACCGCGGGCCTCAGCGTCGACATCGCCGCCGCGCGCCTGATCGACGCGGTGGCGCCGGTGCTGCAGAACGAGGCGCGGATGTTCGCGCGGGGCTGACGCGCGTGTCCCGGACGCGGCGCAGCGCTTCTTCAGCGCTGCTCCGCAGACCCGGGACCTCGCGGCAGGCGCAACGCTGCATGCTTGCCAAGCTCAAGGAATCTCCTTGCGGGGAAATGCAGGGCTAGTAATTTGATTCCAAACTGAATTTGCGCACTTACGCTCGGACAGGACGGCCCGCCATGATGAGCCAGGAACAGAACGACCTGATCACCCGCACCGGGCCCAAAGAGCCTTGCGGGAAACTGATGCGGATGTACTGGCAGCCGGCGGCGCTGGTCGATGAATTGGCCGGCCCGCGCCCGGTTAAAGCCATCAAGTTGCTCGGCGAGGATCTGGTGCTGTTTCGCAACGAGCAGGGCCGCTACGGCCTGATCGAGCGCCATTGCGCGCATCGCGGCGCTGATCTCGCGTTCGGCCGGCTGGAGAATGGCGGACTTCGTTGCGCGTTCCATGGCTGGCTATTCGACGTGTCGGGCCAGTGCCTGGAAACGCCCGCCGAGCCCAGGGATTCAGTGCTGTGCAGGAACATCATCCAGCGCGCCTATCCGGTGATCGAGACGAGCGGAATTCTCTGGGCTTATCTCGGCGAAGGCGAGCCGCCGGCGTTTCCCGAGGTCGACTGCTTCGTGGCGCCGGATGCCTATACGTTTGCGTTCAAGGGCCACATCAACTGCAACTGGCTGCAGGCGCTCGAGGTCGGCATCGATCCGTCGCACGCCTCGTTCCTGCATCGCTTCTTCGAGGACGAGGATACGTCGGCCGCCTATGGCAAGCAGTTTCGCGGCGCGTCCGCCGGCACCGACATGCCGATGACGAAAATCCTGCGCGAATATGACCGCCCCATTATCAATGTCGAGCACACCGAATACGGGCTGCGGCTGATCGCGCTGCGGCAGATCGACGACGAGCGCACCCATGTGCGCGTCACCAATCAGCTGTTCCCGCACGGCTTCGTCATCCCGATGAGCACCGAGATGACGATCACGCAATGGCACGTGCCGGTGGATGACGAGAACTGCTACTGGTACGCGATCTTCACCAGCTATTCGACGCCGGTCGACAAGAACAAGATGCGGGATCAACGCCTCGAACTGTATGAGCTTCCCGACTATCGTTCGCGCAGGAACAAGTCGAACGATTACGGCTTCGATCCGCACGAACAGACGACCGCGACCTACACCGGCATGGGCGCCGACATCAACGTGCACGACCAGTGGGCGGTGGAATCCATGGGCGCGATCCAGGACCGCACCCGCGAACATCTGGGCACCGCCGACAAGGCCATCGTGCAGTATCGGCGTCTGCTGCGGCAGGAAATCGAGAAGGCCGCCGCCGGCACAAAACCCTTCATGTTCCTCGATGAGGCGCATGCGCGCGCCATCCAGGGGCCCGCGACCATGGACGGAATCGGGCCGACCCGCGGCTGGGAAATATTCTGGATGGAAGTCGATGTGAAGCGGCGGCGCAGCGCGCCCTGGGCCGTGCCGGTTCCCGCAGAAATCGCCGACAAGGTCCCTCATCTGAGGGCGGTGTAGTGCATTTTCTCTCCTCGTCATTGCGAGCGCAGCGAAGCAATCCATCGGACTCCAAAAGAAATAGATTGCTTCGTCGCCTCGCTCCTCACAATGACGATCAGCACCTAATGATGGTTGCGTTTCCAGTCAGGCTCTCCCAGGGAGCAGCGCGTTGAGTTTCGTCGAGCGTCACGGCCTCTGGTCGAGCGAGCAGAAGGAGGCGGCGACCCGCCTTCGCAACATCGTCGAAGAACAGAAGCTTGAAGTCATCCGGCTTTCCTTCCCCGACCAGCACGGCATTCTGAGAGGCAAGACGCTGGTCGCCGGTGAGGCGCTGGCCTCGCTGGAAAGCGGGTGCAGCATCACCACGACAATGCTCGCCAAGGACACCTCGCATCGAACCGTATTTCCGGTGTTTACGGCCGGCGGCGGCTTCGGGATGCGGGAGATGGAAGGCGCCGCCGATGTCGTGATGGTGGCGGATCCCGCAAGCTTTCGCGTTCTGCCATGGGCTTCGGCCACCGGCTGGCTGCTCTGCGACCTTTATTTCGCCGACGGCCGGCCGGTGCCGTTCGCGACCCGTCATCTGTACAAGTCAGTGCTCGCGAAGCTGAACCAGCGCGGCTACGACTTCGTCGCGGGGCTCGAAGTCGAATGCCATATCCTCAAGCTCGAAGACGCCAGAATGTCGCCCGAGCATGCCGGCCAGCCCGGCCAGCCGCCCGATGTCAGCCTGCTGTCGCAGGGTTACCAATATCTGACCGAGCAGCGCTACGACCAGATGGAGCCGGTGCTCGAAATCATCCGGCGCGGCATCATGGCGCTTGGTCTGCCGCTGCGGTCGATCGAGGTCGAATTCGGCCCGAGCCAGTGCGAATTCACCTTCAGGCCGACGATGGGTCTCGAGCCCGCCGACAACATGGTGCTGTTCCGCAGCGCCGTGAAACAGATCGCCCATCGGCACGGCTATCACGCGACCTTCATGTGCCGGCCGAAACTCCCGAATGTATTCGCATCCGGATGGCATCTGCATCAATCGCTGGTATCGCGCGCCAGCGGCATCAACGCCTTCATGACCAGCGACAACAGCGGCGTGTTGAGCCCGTTCGGCCGGCACTATCTCGCAGGCCTGCTGGCGCATGCCCGCGCCTCGACCGTGTTCACGACACCGACCATCAACGGCTACAAGCGCTATCGCTCCTATTCGCTGGCGCCGGACCGCGCGATCTGGGGGCGCGACAACCGCGGCGTGATGGTGCGCGTGCTGGGCGGCGCTGATGATCCCGCCACCCGCCTTGAAAACCGCATCGGCGAACCCGCAGCCAATCCCTATCTTTACATGGCCTCGCAGATTCTATCGGGGCTCGACGGCGTCGACCGGGCACTCGATCCCGGCCCGTCCGCGGACACGCCCTACGAGACCAAGGCGAACCTGCTGCCGAAGACGCTGCAGGAAGCGGTAGCGGCGCTCAAGGACGATCCGTTCTTCCGCAAGGCGTTCGGCGCCGGCTTTGTCGATTACTACGTTCACATCAAGAACGCCGAGATCGAGCGTTTCCAGGCCGAGGTCTCGGACTGGGAGCACCGCGAATATTTCGAGATGTTTTGAGAGACCGACCGATGGCTCGTCAAGCCCGGCCATGACGAGCCTAATTCACGCCCGTCATGGCGCGGAGCGCCCGCACCCCGCACTCAGATTCCAAGATATCGATGCTGTAGTTCCGGCTCGGCGATCAATTCTTCCGAGGTGCCGCTCCACATCGCGCGGCCGCGCTCGATGATGTAATGCCGGTCGGCAATGCGCGTGAGATTCTCGACGTTCTTGTCGATCACCAGCACCGACTGGCCGCGCGCCTTGAGCATCGACAGGCAGTTCCAGATTTCATCGCGGATCAGGGGTGCGAGGCCTTCGGTGGCCTCGTCCAGAATCAGCAGGCGCGGGTTGGTCATCAGCGCGCGGCCGATCGCCAGCATCTGCTGCTCGCCGCCCGACAGCGTGCCGCCCATATTGCTGCGGCGTTCGGCCAATCGAGGGAACAGCGCATGGATCTTCTCGAGCGTCCAGGGGTCGGGGCTGGCCAGACGATTGCCGGCAGCGGCGACGAGATTCTCGCGCACGGTGAGGTTGGGAAATATCTGACGCCCCTCAGGCACAAGACCGATGCCCAACTGCGCGATCCTGAACGAGGCAAGCTTGCGAACCTCCCGGCCGCCGAACCGGATGGTGCCGGCGCGCGCTGGCGTCAGCCCCATGATGGAGCGGATCGTCGTGGTCTTGCCCATGCCGTTGCGGCCGATCAGGGTCACCATCTCTCCGGTCCGGACCTGCAGCGACAGGCCGAACAGCACCTGGCTCAGGCCGTAGCAGGTCTCGATATCGGCGACTTCGAGCAGAGGGGTTGCATCAGCCACTACCTTCTCAGCCATGGCGCACCACCGCATGCTGGTCGCCGAGATAGGCACGGCGGACCTCTTCATTCTGGCGGATCGCCGCCGGCACGTCGGAGGCGATCACGCGTCCATAGACCAGAACGGTGATGCGGTCGGCGAGCGCGAACACCGCATCCATGTCGTGCTCGACCAGCACGATAGTAACTTCCCGCCGCAACTCCTGCAGCAGCTTCACCATGCGCGCCGATTCGGTGATGCCCAATCCCGCCATCGGTTCGTCGAGCAGCAACAATTGCGGTTTTGTCGCGAGCGCGACCGCGAGCTCCAGTTCGCGCTGCTCGCCATGGCTCAGCTTCGAAACCACGGTGTCGGCGCGACCTTCGAGCCCGACCCGGGTCAATGCCGACAGCGCCGCCTGGCGCAGACCGCTTTCCCGGCGCGCGTTGCCCCAGAAATAAAACGAGTGACCGTCACAGGCCTGGGCGGCCAACGCGACGTTGTCCGCTGCGGTGAAATCGGGCAGCAGCGAGGTGATCTGGAAGGAGCGCGCCAACCCCAGCGCACTGCGCCGCCACGCCGGCAGGCGGGTGATGTCGCGGCCGGCAAAACGAATCGCGCCGGAATGCGGCAGCAGTTGCCCGGTGAGCTGGCTGATCAGCGTGGTCTTGCCGGCGCCGTTCGGTCCGATGATCGCGTGCAATTCGCCCCTCGCGACATCCAGCGACAGGTTGTCGGTCGCGACAATGCCGCCGAACCGGCGCACCAGATTTTCAACGCGGAGCAAGAGATCAGCCACGGCTCAGCCTCCCCAGCAACCCGAAAATGCCGCCGCGCCCGAACAGCACGATCAGCAGCAGCAGCGGGCCCATGATCAGCGCCCAGTATTCCGTCAACTGCGACAGGAACTCCTCCAGCACCAGATAGACGATGGCGCCGAGCACCGGACCGAACAGCGAGCCCATGCCGCCGAGGATCACCATGACCATCAGATCGCCGGAGCGGGTCCAGAACATCACGGCCGGGCTGACGAAATCGGTGTTGTTCGCGAGCAACGCGCCGGCCAGCCCGCACAGGGTGCCCGATATGACGAAGCAGGCCAGCCGGTAGCGCGTGACGGGAAATCCGATCGCCTGCATCCGTGCTTCGTTGGAACGCAGGCCCTGGATGACCAGGCCGAAGCGCGAATTGACGATGCGCCAGATCAGGTAGATCCCGCCAAACAGGCAGCCGAGGCAGAGATAATAGAACTGCACGCGGTTCGACAGGTTGATGAGGCCACCGAAATCGCTGCGCTTGTAGATCGTCAGGCCATCGTCCGCGCCGTAGCGGGCAAGCCCGGATGCGACGTAATACGCCATCTGCGCGAAAGCGAGCGTGATCATGATGAAGTAGACGCCGCGCGTGCGCAGCGAGAGTGCGCCGATCACGAGCGCGAACAGCGCGGATGCGGCGAGCGCCACCGGCCACTGAATGAAACCGGAGCCGATGCCTTCATAGGCGAGAATGCCGACCGCGTAGCCGCCGATGCCGAGATAGGCGGCGTGGCCGAAGCTCATCATGCCGCCATAGCCCATGATGAGATTGAGGCTTGCCGCCGCCAGCGCGAAGATCACGATGCGGGTGAACAGCGTCAGCACGAAGACGTTGCCGCTGATGTGCGAATAGAGCGGAAGCAGCAGCAGGCCGGCCACCATGAGCGCGACGAGGATGTTGCGGACGTTGAACGAAGCGGTCATCGCCGGCTGGCCGGGAACAGCCCCTCCGGCCGCACCACCAATACAATCGCCATCAAAAGATAGATCAGCATCGAGGACAGCGCGGGCGCCACCGTGGAGGCGGCGGCCGAACTCAGGACCTGCCGTAACAGGTCGGGCAGGAACGCGCGGCCGAGCGTGTCGATCATCCCGACAAAGATGGCGGCCAGGAACGCGCCGCGGATCGAACCGATCCCGCCGATCACGATGATGACGAAGGCCAGGATCAGGATGTTCTCGCCCATCCCGATCTGCACGGTCAGAATTGGCGCCTGCATCATTCCGGCAAGGCCGGCGAGGGCTGCGCCGAGCCCGAACACCAGGGTATAGAGCAGCTTGATGTTGATGCCGAGCGCGCCGATCATTTCCCGGTTGGACGCGCCGGCGCGGATCAGCATGCCGATACGGGTTCGCATCACCACAAGATAAAGCATCAGCGCGATCGCGAGCGCGACCACGATGATCGCCAGCCGGTAGGCGGGATAATACATGCCGGGCAATATCTGGACCGGCACCGTCAGCCAGCCCGGCAGCGGCAGCGCCAGGCCTGCCGGGCCCCAGATCAGCCGCACCGCGTCATTGAAAAACAAGATCAGCCCGAAGGTCGCCAGCACGTGATCGAGATGATCGCGGCCGTAAAGGTGCCGCAGCGCCACGAATTCCAGCACGATGCCGAGCAGCAGCGTCGCGCCGAGCGCAAGGATAATTCCCAAAATGAAATTCCCGGTCCACGCCACGAAGGTCGCGGCAAAATAGGCCCCCATCATGTAGAGCGAACCGTGCGCCAGATTGACGAGGTCCATGATGCCGAACACCAGCGTCAATCCCGCCGCCAGCAGAAACAGCAGCAGGCCGAACTGCAATCCGTTCAGGAATTGTTCGACGACAAGCAGCATCGGTCCAAAAAAATTAGCGAAGCAGGCTGATTGAATGCCCTATCCGCGGGTTCAATTCACCTCTCCCCGCTGGGGAGAGGTCGGTTTGCGAAGCAAACCGGGTGAGGGGGCGCTTGATTAACTATAAACCGTAACCCCTCACCCCAACCCTCTCCAACGGGAGAGGGAGCGCACTTCCATCGCCGTTACGATTCAATCCAATCTCACATTCCAGGAAAACAGCGGCAACGCGCATGGCGCCAAATCCGCGATCACTTCATCGGACATTTATCGTGGAAGCGATCCTGGTCGTCCTTGACGATGGTGGCGACGGTCTTGAGCGAAAGGACACCGTCAGCATCCTTTACCACGTCCTGCAGATAGAAATTCTGGATCGGGATGTGGTTGTTGCCGTATTTGAACGGGCCGCGCAACGACTTGAAATTCGCCTTCTCCATCTCGGCGCGCATCGCGTCCTTCTTGCTGGTGTCGCCCTTCACCGCCACCACCGCGCTATTGATCAACTGCGCGGCATCATAGGCCTGCGCGCCGTAATAGGTCGGGCGCAGCCCGGGATATTTCTTGCGGTAATCGGCGACGAACTGCTTGTTCTGCTCGTTCGGCAGATCGTGCACCCATTCCTGCGCGCCGGGAACGCCGATCGCATTGTCCTTCTGCAGCGGCAGCGACAATTCGTCGATGGTGAAGGCGGTGTAGAGCGGGATCTGCTGCTTGAGCCCGGCCTGCACGTATTGATTGAGGAACTGCACGCCGGCCGCACCCGGATAGAACACGAAGATCGACTCGGCTTTCGAGGCGCGGGCCTTCGACAATTCCGCCGAGAAGTCGAGCTGGCTCGGCCACACCGTATATTCCTCGCCGACTACTTGGCCCTTGAACGTGCTCTTGACGCCGGCCAGCATGTCCCTGCCGGCGGCATAATTCGGGCCGATCAGGAACACCGACTTGACGCCCTTTTGGTTCATGTAGAGGCCCATCGCCGCCGGCGTCTGGTCGTTCTGCCACGACGTCGAAAACACGTAAGGCGAGCACAGGTCGCCGGCGAGTTGCGATGGTCCGGCATTGGCTGAGATCAGGAAGGTCTGCGAATCGACCGCGGTCTTGAGCGAGGCCAAAAGCACGTTCGACCAGATATAGCCGGCGATGAAGTCGACGTGATCGGACTGCACCAGCTTCTCGGTCTTCTGCTTGCCGATATCCGGCTTCTGGCCGTCGTCTTCATAGATCACCTCGACCGGCTTGCCGCCCATCTTGCGACCCAAATGATCGAGCGCGAGCTCGAACGAGTTGCGCATGTCGTTGCCGATCACCGCGGTCGGGCCGCTGAAGGTAGAGACAAACCCGATCTTGATGGAATCCGCCGCCATCGCAGGCGCAGCCAGCGCCAGAACAGTCGCGCCTGCCAGCCAGAATACCGTTTTCATGTCCCGTCCCTCCTCGTTACGATGATGCCGCCGACCAGATGAAGTGCCCCGTGCGGGGAGCCCGCTCTCGTTCGCGGGTCTTTTTTTCGGTGAGTGTTTTGTGCGCGAAATCTCAAGCTGGCGGCAAGCGTGAACCGCCAAGGCCCCCTCAAACCTTTGGCTCATACCCCCAGCCGTCATGCACCATAGTTCGCGGCGGGCGCGGATGGCAAGAATTATAGTTCAGGTTGAGCCGCGGGGGCCGTCAAATCCGGTAATCGGCGCCATCGACGATGTAGCGCGCATGGCGGAAGTCGCGAATGGTGGCAACCTTGTCGGCGGACCATTGCAGCAGCATGAAATATTTCGGCCCTGAACCGGGCTCGCCGGGATCGAACACCAGGATCGCCGGACGGCCTTCCACCAGTCCGGGCACCAGTCGCCAGTCGCCCGCCTTCGAATAGTTTCCGAAGTATCTGGCAACCTCGGCCTTGCCGTTCAGCCGCGTCCTGTTGACCAGATCGAGCTGGACATCGTCGGCAATCATGGCGCGAATGGCGTCGAAATCCCGCGCGTTGAAGCGCGCAACATAGGCGCCAAGACGATCGCGGTCGGCCACCGATAATTCAGGAGGCGGCAGATCGTCCGGTTCGCCGGCCAGTTCGCGAAGCTGGCTGCGTCCGCGATGCAACGCCGCTTTCACCGCGGGCAGGCTGAAATCCATCACCTCGCAGACTTCCCGGAGCGAGCAACCGAGCACGTCCATCAGGATCACGCTGGAGCGCTGCGCGACCGGAAGCCGCATGAAGGTGCGAAGACTGGCGCCGGCGATCTGGCGGCTGGCGACGGTGTCGGCCGGGTCGGCAATCATGTCCACCTCCTCGCCTGATCGGATAGCCTCCTGCCGGCTGCGGCGGCGCAGAAAATCCAGTGCGGTGTTGTGCGCGATCCGAAACAGCCAGCCTTCCGGATTGCCGAGCGGGCCGGCCGACCCGAACGATTCCACCGCCTTGATCAGCGCATCCTGCAGCACATCCTCGCCGTCGATCACCGAGCCGACCATGCGCGCGCAATAGCGATGCAGCCTCGGCCGCATCGCGACCAGAACAGCGTCGATGTTCGGTGCGGCCGATGCATCAGGGACCGACTTCATCCGGCTTTTCCCAAAGTTGAAATCCTCAGGTCAGGATTCATCCAGCATCCGGTAATTGCCGACGATCCGGACGCCACCCAGCTGAGGCGGCTCCAGGCAGCGTTCGCGAATCCCGCTCTGAAAAGCCTTGAAGGCAGCAAGCCCGGGTATGACGCTGGCGCCGTCATCGGCTTCGGTCTCGACCAAATGGATAAAGCTGTCGTCGTCGAGCCGCAGCGAAAGATAGCGAACGCCGTCCGGCTTGGTGGCTTTCAATTCCGCGAACACGCCTGCGATCAGCTCGGCGTTCTTGTCGGCCATATCGGGCTTTGTCTTATACCTGATCAAGGTCCGTTTCATCATTCTCTCCAAAGGCTGGTTTTTCGAGGACTGGTGTTGTGATGCAGGATTGTCGGGTCTTGCGTCATGGACGTTCGAGCTCCGGTCAAGGATTCGGCCGCACAGAAAATATTTCGGACGATATGTTTCGCGCTTTTCATGCCGAACGATACGGTTTGCGTATCGCCCGATTTGCAAGGTTTCAAACGCGCTCCGCTCTTGGACGTCGGCGCTCGAGGGACTACATATCGATCGAAGGTTCCAAGACATCTGAAACCCTGAGGCGCTGCCCATGACGACCGAGCAGGCGCGGCCCGCGGCACCCCATCGCGTGGTCATCGTTGGCGCCGGCTTCGGCGGACTGGAAGCGGCGCATCGGCTCAACGGCGCGCCGGTCAGCATCACGCTCCTCGACCGCCGCAACCATCATCTGTTCCAGCCGCTGTTGTATCAGGTCGCGACCGCGTCGCTCGCGACCTCGGAGATCGCCTGGCCGATCCGCTATTTGTTGCGCGGCCGGCCCGAGGTCACGACCTTGTTCGCCACGGTGACCGGCGTTGATCCCAGGGAAAAGCGCGTGCTGCTGGAAGATGGCGACGCGCTGCCCTATGACACCCTCATTCTCGCCACCGGCGCCCGTCACGCCTATTTCGGCCATGATGAGTGGGAGCCGTTCGCGCCCGGCCTGAAGACGCTGGAAGACGCCACCACGCTGCGGCGACGTATTCTGGTGGCCTTCGAACGCGCCGAGCGCGAGAAGGATCCGCAGCGGCGCGCGGCGCTTTTGACCTTCGTCATCGTCGGCGCCGGTCCGACCGGCGTCGAACTTGCCGGCACCATTGCCGAACTGGCACGGGACACGCTGCGGCCCGATTTCCGCAACATCGACACCGACAAGGCGCGCGT
>JAJYAH010000884.1 GCA_021779635.1 Pseudomonadota bacterium
GACGGGTCGCAGACCACCAGCGAGGGCTCGGCGTCGGTGATGAAATATTCCAGCTCGTTCAGCGTATAGGCGGTGTTGAGCGGCAGAAATACTGCACCGGCGCGCACCGTCGCGAGATAGAGCACCGCACCCGGCACCGATTTTTCGGTTTGGGCTGCGACGCGATCGCCGGGCTTGACGCCACAGCCGACCAGCACATTCGCCATCTGTCCGGCGCGTGAAATCAACTCGCCATAGCTGATGCGCTGTCCGTCGGCCGTTTCGATCGCAAGGCGTTTCGGATCGTCAAGGCCGTCGAACAGGCGGGAAAACAGGTTGGCGTTCACAGTGGTTTTGTGGGGCGCATTCATGCATCATTCCAGTGGGCGGGCGGGATCCAGTCGGGCCGCATAATCTCATATTCTCAAGGGTTTCCATAGCAAAGACGCCATCCACAAAGCAACGGAAACGGTTTGCATGCCAGATTGCGGGAAACGCGGAACCTGGATGGCCGCCAGCGGGATTGGGTAGCCGGAGCGGAATCGCTCGCCGACGGTGGCCGGATCTTGGTGGCATCGGGCCGCCGGAAGGAATCCCGGTACGGGCATGACGATGCGGCACACGGCTCGCCCTGAAAAAAGTTTCAAATCTTCGAAAATTTATTTCCTGAAACCACCCCCAAAACCTCCCGTAACTCGGCCCAACGGCGACGCAGTCAACCCGACAATCGGGCCAGCGTTGCTGTTGCCCCCATCGCCGGCGGATATCCGCCGGTCACGCCATCAATCGGGAGACGTTTCCATGTCCAAGCGTTTTGCGCTCTTATCTGCCGCCGCCTTCGGCGCACTTGCTCTCACCGCCACCATTACTGCGCCCGTCAACGCGCAGGAGAAGACTGTCATGGTCGGCGGCGCCGCGATGTTCCCCTCCAGGAACATCATCCAGAACGCGGTGAACTCCAAAGACCACACCACGCTGGTTGCGGCGGTGAAGGCGGCGGGCCTCGTCGACACACTCGAAGGCAAGGGCCCATTCACTGTCTTCGCGCCGACCAACGCGGCGTTCGGCAAGCTGCCGGCCGGCACGGTCGACACCCTGGTGAAGCCCGAGAACAAGGCGACCCTCACCAAGATCCTGACCTATCATGTCGTCCCGGGAAAGCTTGAGGCTTCCGATCTGTCCGACGGCAAGAAGCTCAAGACCGTCGAAGGCGAAGAACTGACCGTGAGGAAGGCGGACGGCAAGGTGATGATCGTCGATGCCAAGGGTGGCACGTCAACCGTCACCATTCCGAACGTCAACCAGTCGAACGGCGTGATCCATGTGATCGACACCGTCTTGATGCCCGCGTCGTAAACCAGCGCGCGTTCTGTTTCTAGCCCCCGTCGGGATGCGCGAGCAGCGAGCCGGGCAAGCCCGGCTCGCATTTTTGTGACCGCCATGCTCAATGTGCATCCACGGCAGTAACGAAGCGCCTGCTTTCGGCGTATAAGGGGGTACATGCCTTCAGCGATGGGATCGCCATGTCCAGCCTTGCAGCCACCGACGCACGCACAGGGACCGCCGCCACCGGGGTCATTCAACCGGCATGGATCCGGACCATGCATTGGATCAATGCGGTGGCGGTCATCCTGATGATCATGTCGGGATGGCAGATCTACAACGCCTCGCCGTTATTCAGCTTCACATTTTCGCACTCGATCACGCTGGGCGGCTGGCTCGGCGGCGCGCTACTCTGGCATTTCGCGGCGATGTGGCTCTTGATGGTCAACGGCCTCGCCTATCTCATCACGGGTTTCGCGACAGGGCGCTTCAAAAGGAAGCTGTTGCCGATCACCCCTGGCGGCGTGATCTCGGACGCCAGGGCGGCGCTGACCGGCAAGCTGTCGCATGACGACCTGACCAAATACAATCAGGTGCAGAAGCTGCTCTATGCCGGCATCATCCTCGTCGGCGTCCTGATCGTGCTGTCCGGACTGTCGATCTGGAAGCCGGTGCAGTTGCAGTGGCTGACGGCACTGTTCGGAGGCTACGATGTCGCGCGTTATGTCCACTTTATCTGCATGTCGGCGATCGTCGCATTCTTGGTGGTTCATGTGGCGCTGGCGGCGCTGGTGCCAAAGAGCCTGCGCGCCATGATTATCGGCCGCTGAACAAGTTTACCGGAGAACAAATCATGGGAAGACTCCGCAAGCTTCTGATCCCGGGCGTCGACAAGAGTTTGCTGGTCCGGGACGCGACGAAGGTGATGCCGGATCCGGTGCGCCGGCGCTTTATCACCGGCGGCGCAAGCCTGGGTGCGTTGACGCTTCTGACCGGCTGCGACGTCTCAGATAGCTTTTCCGCCGAGGAAATGCTGAAGAAGGTCTCGAAGTTCAATGACGCCGTGCAGGCGTTCATGTTCAATCCCGATGCGCTGGCGCCGACCTTCCCGGAAAGCGCGATTACAAAGCCGTTCCCGTTCAACGCCTATTACGAGCTCGACGACTCGCCCGAGATCGACGGCAAGGCCTGGAAGTTCGAGGTGCGGGGTCTCGTTGACAACAAGAAATCATGGACGCTGGAGGAGCTCTACAACCTGCCCCAGGTCAAGCAGGTGACGCGCCATATCTGCGTCGAGGGCTGGAGCGCGATCGGGAGCTGGACCGGGACGCCGTTGCGCGATTTTCTCAAGCTGGTCGGCGCCGATACACGCGCGAAATATTGCTGGTTCCAGTGCGCGGACAAGGAAGGCTACAACTCGCCGCTCGATATGCGTACCGCGTTGCATCCGCAGACCCAGATGACGTTCAAATTCGGCGATGAAATTCTCCCCAGGGCCTATGGTTTCCCGATGAAAATCAGGGTGCCGACCAAACTCGGCTTCAAGAATCCGAAATACGTGACGTCGATGGAAGTCACCAACGACTACAAAGGTGGCTACTGGGAAGACCAGGGGTATAATTCATTCAGCGGGAGCTAAGCGCTTCGAAATGAGCGCGAAGCGGCCGGGTCGATCCGAATCGGTACTCACGATGCGCTGTCCTTCATGGCGCCGCCGA
>JAJYAH010000885.1 GCA_021779635.1 Pseudomonadota bacterium
AGCAACTCGCTTTGCTCGCCATCAGTCCACCGACTGAACCTCACGACCAGTCTTATCGAACTGATCCGAGCCCTGCACTTATCCCTCCATAAAGGAGATCATCTCCTTGAGAGTCTGTATCGCCACACGCAACTGCAAGTGAGAGGCTAACTCACAGAGGAAGCAAATTGTCTCAAGGTAGGGAGTGTCAAATTCAAGCGGAGGGACGATGAGCCGTGCAGCAAAACGTTGGAAAGACTTGTAGATAACAACCCTTGCCGCGCTCCCAGCTGAAGTCCATCTGTTATGTATGTCCGAAGAATGGGGGATGAAAATGCATATTCATGACACGCTTACGGGATTAGCCGTGACGATTCTTAGTACCTTTCTATTGTGCCATCCGACATTTTCCGAGGAAATGTTCTCGCTAAGTTGTAGTGGAACGCGGAGTTACGTATGGCCGGATCCCCAAAACAACACTTCCTCGACGGAATCCTTCACAATAACATTCGATCCGGACGGCGGCACATGGTACTTTTTAAACTATTCGGGCTCGCTAACGGTTAGTAGTTGGAAGTTGGTGCTAGATCAATTCCCACCTGGAATGGCAGATATGGGATGTTCTGGCGCCCCCGCACAAATCAGTCGCTCAAGCGGCGCGTTGTCCTATCGACTACAATGTCCCTCGTCAAACATCCAATCGGTGACGGCTGATGTAACAGGGCTCTTAGACTGCTACAAGACCCGCTTAATGGCGCCGCCATCGAAACGGTTCTGACGTAGCACCGCGCAAGCGGTCGGCGAAGCTTCGGTCAAGTCAAGTACGCGGGGGATGACCTTAGCATCCCCTGACGCCCGCCTTGCGAAGGCGAAGCATTGAAACACTTTCCTTAGCCAGAGATAAGCGCAGGGCTCAGGTACAAATACAAGACCGCTGGGGAAAATCGACCTGTCAAATAATGGGAGCTATTGGCGGTGTCTCTCATTGCAGAGGCCTCAGCTCCGGTCCACTGGCCTGGGTGACGAGACAGATCTCACGTATTTCCATGTAGCGATTGAAGAGCGCATCCCCACCCGATTGAACGCTGGTAGCTTTTGCGTCGCGGATTTTCTTGGCTATATTGGCTATCTGACCGTCCAGTGTCTTCACCGCTCTATCGTATTCGGCTCTAGCAGTTTCGAATTTCTCCGGCATCTCCGCAAGCTCGGCGCCATTCTTCTGAAGGTCATTTAACAGCTTTGCTGTGGTAACGGCCGGATTGACAGTTGCCGACTCAAGCAAGACATCGATGGCCGCCTGTAGCGAGTCTTCGCTGACAGATTCCGTAATGAGTTTGCCTTTAGTAATTGCTTCATAGGCCTCTCTTGACGATAGCTTCCATTTGAAGACGCTGTAGACGGAATTTCCGAGCTTTCCCTCGGGTAAATACGCCAATATGTCGTCAATCAAATCCGCTGCTGTTTTGGTGATAGCGGCCATATAGGTGATTCCTGACCGGATGCTACCGGCGTCACCAAAGTCGAGATTGAAGGTACTTTCCAACTCCGCTCGCTGCTGCCTCAGCGTATCAAGCCCCTCATTTAGAGCCCGAAGTTTCGCCGAATATTTGAGCGCTACCAGCATTTGATAAGAGGCAACATCACTCGGTATCGCTGAACAATCGACCAATCGGTCGTTGGAGGGCGGCTTATACGTCGAAGGTGGCCTAGCTACCGCAACTGGCGGGGAGGCTTGCGAAGAATCGCGTGGCGTACTGTCATCAGCCAAGCAATCTTCTGCTCTCGCCCTCTCTTGGAATGCCTGTAGATCGGCGCAATAAGAGCCTGAAGCGCAGGCTGCTTTTAAATTCTCGATTTGTCCGAGAAAGAAGCCGCAATCGGATGCTCGCGTGATTGCTCCGGTACCGATTACCGCAACGAAAGCTATTGCACTCGTTAAGGCTAGCTGTCGCATGTCCGCGTCGTCGAGCCTTGTTAGTTGCAAGCCTGCGACGCAGTTTCGCGCGCTTGTCCAGCAGCCCGCTCATATTCGCTTGCCTGCGACTGCCCCGCCGGCCCAGGAACGCACCTGCGGTGAAAGGCCGCCGCACGATCGTATAGATCAACCATAGCACGAGCCGCGCCACACATACCCAAGCTGCTGCTTTGCGCGTTTATGCGCTGCATCTCTGCTTGTATAGAGCGCTCATCGGAGGAGCAGTCCGCTCGCGCCGAAGAGAATGCCAGAATTATGACGCCGGTGGATGCAGCTAAAGTGGACACCAAATCCCTAGTACGCCGCTTCATTGAAATCTTCCTTTTGCTTATGCAAGGCTGCGATCAGCATCGCATATCGGCAATGTCGCGCATGACCCAAATGGGTTAGCTCTTGGTGCCACCCTTCAAGTTCTCTTTGGAGCTGGTCGCCCTTCGGCATTTAAAACCCTTGGACACTCCTAAGCACCGAGTACCTTCCTGCAATCGCGTCGATAAGGTAACGGAAAGCAAGAGGTTAATCGTCATGGACCGACGCCTTAACGGGCTTAAACTCTCCGCCGATCTTGTCCCGGACGACCGATTAATTCCGATCTAAACCGAGCGAATCGTAAGGATTGCAAATCGTAGCTTGGGTTCGGCTGACCGCAACCACCTTGCCAGTCGTGGGGCTTCCTGCGAGGCAATATGGCCCCTCTGCTCCAATTTCAGTCTCCAGCGGCGTTAAGCTCTAAAGCAGGAGATTACAATTTTAGCCCGGCCGGAATTGCGGACCGGTTTGGAGCGAGCGTTGCGAAGATATTGCATGCGCTGAAGGAACTCGTGATGAGAAGCTGATCCGTTCTCCCTTGAGGAAGATCCCGACCGTCCGTCCGCGTGCCGCGCGTCAGACATTCGTCGACTTCGGTACGAGCGTCGAGAACGGTACATGAATTTTCTATAGCCCAAATGGGGCATGCGGTCGTCTAGTGGTTCATCACAGTGATTTTGACGGTTTGATACCGAGCCATTCGAGGATCGGCAAGCTTTCCGGCGGCACGAGGATTTCGATGCTTCGGGGAACA